>JACCTC010000488.1 GCA_013812655.1 Deltaproteobacteria bacterium
GGGTCTGCTACTCGGCGTGTCTCCACTTACCGAGACGGGACTCTCACCCGCTGGATCCTCACAGCCTGACGCCGGGTTCGTTTCCCCTTCGGGGAAACGGCTTCCGTCGTCGTCACGACGCACCATCCGCGCACCTTACTGCGCCGTCCCGATCGCCGAAAGCGCCGGCGTCGGGGAGGTGCGATGGCGCCACCGGTGCCCGCGAGCGGATACAGTCGGCACATGCTGCTCTCGGAGCTCGATGCGACGGCGTGCGCGGCGCTCGTCCGGAACGGCGATGCCGAGCCCGCCGAGCTGGTCGAGCTCGCGATCGCGCGGATCGAGCGCCACGATCCCGAGCTCGGCGCGGTCACGATCCCGCTCTTCGAGGAGGCGCGTGCCGCCGCGAAGGACGTCCCGCACGGGCCCTTTCGCGGCGTCCCGATCCTGATCAAGGACATCATCGCATCCGTGCGCGGCGCGCTGCACACCGAGGGCATGCGACCGCTCAAGCAGGCGCGCCACAGCTACCCGTACGACAGCCACCTCGTCGCGTCGCTGCGGCGCGCCGGGTTCGTCGTGATCGGCAAGACCAACACCTCCGAGCTCGGCATCCTGCCGACCGCCGAGCCACCGGCGTGGCCACCGACGCGCAACCCGCACGACCTCACGCGCTCGACGGGCGGCTCGAGTGGCGGCTCGGCATGCGCGGTCGCCGCCGGCCTCGTGCCGATCGCGCACGCGAACGACGGCGGCGGCTCGATCCGGATCCCGGCGAGCTGCTGCGGCCTGTTCGGGCTCAAGCCAAGCCGCGGGCGGATCTCGTTCGCGCCGAACTACGGCGACATCAACGGCGGCCTGGTCAACGAGCACGTCGTCACCCGCAGCGTGCGTGACTCCGCCGCCGTGCTCGACATCCTCGCCGGCCCGCAACCTGGCGATCCGTACACGGCGCCTCCGCAGCTGACCACGTACGCCGCCGAGATCGCGGTGCCGCCTCGCCCGCTCAGGATCGGCTTCGCGACGCGGCACCTCGTCCCCGAGGGTGGCCTCGTCGAGTCGCATCCCGATTGCGTCGCCGCCGTCGGCCATGCGGCGAGGCTGCTCGAGGCGCTCGGACACCACGTCGAGCCCGTCGAGATCACCGCGCTCCACGATCCCGAGTGGGTGCCGCGCTTCCTCTCGATCTGGGCCGTCGGTGTCGCGATGGACGTCGAGGAGGCGGCGCGCGACATCGGCCGTGACATCCACCCGCACGAGCTCGAGCGCCTGACGTGGGCGATCGCGGAGCTCGGCAAGCTCGTGACCGGTCCGGGATACGCCGCGGCGTGGCGATGGATCCAGCGGGCGTCGCGGCGGATCGCCACCTACTGGGAGTCCTACGATCTGTGGCTGACCCCGACGGTGACCACGCCGCCGCCGGTACTCGGCACGTTCGCGTCGCCACCTGACGATCCGCTCGCGGGCATCTTCAAGGCCGCCGAGTTCGCGCCGTTCACCGCGCCGTTCAACGCGACCGGCCAGCCCGCGTGCTCGATCCCGCTGTCGCGGAACGCGGACGGCCTGCCGATCGGCGTCCAGCTCGTCGCCGCGTATGGCCGCGAGGATCTGCTGCTGCGGGTCGCCGCGCAGCTCGAGGCCGCGCAGCCGTTCACGCACCCGGCGACGCGCCGCTAGTCCCAGCGGCTGCCGACGGTCAGCTCGATGCGATCGACGACGCCGGTCTTCGTCGACGCCTTGTCGACCACCGTCAGCGTCCACGCGCCGTTGACCTGCTCGTCGCCGGAGAACCCGAGGACCGGGACGTCGAGATCGAGATCGACACCGGCGGTGCCGTTGAAGACCGGGACCGTCGCGCCGGCGGGGTTCGTCAGCGTGATCACGAGATCGGCTGTCCGCGGATGGCGGAGCTGGACGTGCAGCCAGACGTCCATGTCGACGGTGGCGAGGCCATACGCGTGCACCGTCGCGGTGGCGCCTGCCGGCTTGTTGTCGGGGATCGCGAGGTCCGGCGTCGTCGCGAAGTGCCGGCGCTGCCAGCCCGGCAGGCAGAGGCCCTCGGGCGCGCGCGTCAGCCCGGCGCAGACGAGGCCGTCGGCGAGCGGACACGCCGTGGTCGCGCTGCACGCGTCGCCCTCGTGCGAGGACGTATCGGCCGCGCCGTCGAGGCATGTGCCGCGGCGCAGCTCGGTGTTCGTGCCCACGCAGGTCAGGCCCGCATGGCAGTCGATCGTCGCCGCGCAGTCGCGAATCTCGCGGCCGTGCTTCGCGTGGCACACCAGGATGTCACCGTCGGTGATGTCCGCTGCCTCGGTCGTCGAGCCGATCGGGAAGATGCGGCCGTACGAGTTGTCGCCGGCGCCGTACTCGTACGACACGAACGCGCGACGACCCGATGCGTCCCACCACTGGCGCTGGAAGATCTCGTTACTGTCGACGCGCTCGAATGCCTGCGCGACCGTCGTGACGTCGGTGTGCGACGACGCGTGGAGAGCCTCGATCACCTGCGCGCGCTCGAGCGCGGTCAGCAGTGACGTCGCGACGAGGCGCAGGTCGCGGGTCAGCGTCAGCGCCGGTTGCTGCGCCATCTCGCGATACGTCGTCCCGAACACGCAGAAGCCATCGAGGATCTGGTTCTTGACGTCGCGCGTGCACGCGGCCGCATAGCGGCCATGAAACGCCTCGAACGACGTCTCGCACCACGGCGCGCCACTCGCGCAATGCGCGTCGTAGACCGGGGCGAGTACGTCCGCGTCGGCGCACTGCTCCGCGGCATTCATCCGCGGCTCGAGCCCGACGTACGGATGCTCGAGCTGATCGGTCACGCACGCCGCCATCGCCGAGACGATCGGCGCTGGACAGCCGCCGAGCGGAACCGCCGCGAGTGGTCCGCACGCGCCGGACAGACACGTCGGCACCAGGCGGTACCTGCCGCGACCCTTGCCCGTGCGCGTACCGACGACGACCGCATAGGTCCCGCCCTCCGCGAGGTCGACCGCCGCGAGCTTCGACAGCTTGCCGTACCCCGCGTCGTTATCGAACGCGATCCGCTGTCCGGGGTAGTCACCGCTCGCATCGCGCGGTCCGTACACGAACAGCGTCGTGTCGAGCCCCATCGAGCTGCCGCCGTGCGTGATCTCGAGCTTGACCCGCGCGCCCGCGCGAACCTCGAGCGCGTAACCATCGAACTGCCCGTTGCGGGTGAACGCGCCATCGACCGCGGTCCCGAGCACGATGTCCGAGCCGAACGAGACATCGGCGATCCCATCGCCGGCACCACCCCCGAGCGACGGCTCGACGACGTCCGGGTCGTCCGCACAGGCACCGATCAGCAACGCCAGCAGGATCAGACGACGCATGTGGCGGCTGTGCTAACGCACTGCGCCGCGAGTCACAAGCACGAACGACGCGACGGTAATCGCCGTGGGCGGGCTCACCAAATGTGTGCCTGATGACCGATCCGACGACCATCGTCAGTAGAACGCCAGCGCGACGCCTGTCAGGAAGCGGTCTTCGAAGACGTCTCGTACGGTGGCCGCCAGCTCGAACCGTGCGAACACGATCGCCGAGGGAGTGAAGGACCGGCGAACCATCGCGCGCAGCGGCAGCGAAACCTCCGGCGCGAGCAGGATGCCAAGGCTCGTATCTTCACGTTCGCTCGATGCGAACGCCACGGCGCCGCCGACCAAAAACGGTCCCATCCCGTGCTGATACGATGCTCCGAAGGTCAGCACAGCCTCGTCGAGCAGGTGCACACCCAGTTCGAGAGCGAACATCCAGGATGGCCTCGCGAGGCTGACGTAGGAATCGTACTCCACGAGACCGACGCCAAACCGCAGATAGACCGCTCCTCGCGTTTCTTGAAGTCCGTGAGAGTAGCCCGCGCCCGCAAATATGGGCCCCGAGCCATTTGGAAAGAATCCGTGTGGAAAGAGATTGAGGCCGCCACCACCACCAAGGCCTGTCGTGTACGGACCTGCAGACGCCAGCGACGCTGAACCGCCGAGCAGACACGAGACGACGAGAGCCCGTACGCGTTTCATGAAAGCGAAGATGCGCTCGACATGCACATGGTGGACATCCGCCTCGCGTGAAGGCGTGAAGCTCCCGAGCGTCGGTGGGCTCACCAACGCCATCGGTCTCCAACACCTATCGTGATGGCAAGATCGGCAGCAGATCGGCGCGGACCGGGCGGTGGTCCGAGACGCGCGTGGCATAGCCGGTGATGGTCTCGTCGAGGCGGATCGGATCGACTGCGAGGGCCGGGAACTGGTCGGCGGCCTCGCGGGTGGCGACGAGGTGATCGATGAGGCGACGGAACGGGATGTACGAGAACTCGTGGCGGTGGGCGGCGTCGAGGGTGAGCGCGGCGTAGGCGTCCGGCTGGTCGAGGAGCGGCAGGAAGACGTTACGGTCGCGGCTGGCGTCGATGTCGTCGTTCCAGTCACCGACGACGATGACCTTGTCACCCGCGGCGCGCCGTCCGGCGAGCCAGGCTTCGAGGGCGATGACGGCGCGGCGGCGGCGGTCGCGGGAGTCGAGGTCGATCATCGCCTTGAGGTGGACCGAGACGACGGTGAGCCGGTCGTGTCCGACGCGGCCGGTGATCTCGAAGGTCACCGCGAGCGGCGCGCGCGGGAACCGGTCGGTGTCGCCGACGAACAGGTCCTCGACGTCGATCACGGCGAGCCGGTCTGTCCGGTAGGCGATCGCGACACGGGTATCGAAGCCGGTCTTGCCGATCAGCGCGGCATGGTCGGGCAGCTTGCCGAGCAGCTCGTCGAACGCGCCGATACTGTCGACCTCCTGGAAGCCGATGATGTCCGCGTCCTCGGCGATGACGGTGGCGGCGACGGCGTCGACCGCGCTCGTCGAGACCGGAAAGTGCTCGATGTTCCACGACCACACCGAGAGCCGGCGCTCGCAGAGGCCGCGGACGTCGCAGGCGTGGCCGCGAAGCACGCGGCACGCGATCGGCCCGACGGTGGGTGCCGCATCGACTGCGGCGAGGTCGGCGAACGGTCGTGCCTCGACGAGCGCGTGCGCGGTTCGCCAGTGCAGGCCGATCGCGTCGAGCGCGGAGGCCGTCATCGCTGGATCGTTCGCGAGCATCACGAGGCCGCGCGCGTCGTCGGAGGTCGCACTGGTCAGGCAGCCCGAGCCATCGGCCTTGCCGACGTCGAACGCCGCGGCGGCCTCATCGATCGGATCGTCATCGGTACCAGGCTCGGCACATGCGGCGACGAGCAAGGCCACGATGACCGGGGTGAACAGCGAACCGCGCGGTGCCTGCATGCCGGACAAGTCGCCGGTGCCGGACCGTTGATCCCGAAAATCTGCGAAATCTTCTAACTGTCTGGAACCGCAGGTCCGGAACTGCCGAGCTGTGACTCGGCGAGCGCGACCTCGTCCGGCGTGCCGAGCTCGCCGAGGACCACGCGGAGCTTGTCGCGGGCGCGCGCGAGCCGGCTGCGCACCGTGTTCTCCGGGATCTCGAGCACGCCGGCGAGCTCGCGCCTCGACATCCCCTCGAAGTACGCGAGCTCGAGCGCGATCTGATCGTCGAGCGGGATTCGCGTCAGCGCGAGCTGGAGCAGCGCGCGTTGCTGCTGGCGCCCGAGCTCGGTGGCCGGCCCGGTGCCGAGATCGGCGAGCGAGGACAGTGCGAAGTCGGTGACCGGCGTCCGCGCGCGCTTGCGGAAGTGATCGGCGAGCCGGCGGCGCGCCACCGCGAACAGGTACGCCTTGACGTTGTCGCCCTCGATGCGGTCCTTGCCCTCGACACACGCGAGGAACGTCTGCGAGATCAGATCGGCGCCGTCGTCACCGACCTTGGCGCGAAAGAACCGCGCGATGCTCGTCCAGTGGCGCGAGACCAGCTCGTCGCCGGCGGCCAGATCGCCGCCGCGCCAGGCATCCAGGAGCTCGAGGTCGCTGCGCACCCCCGTATAGTAGCGCCGTGCGCGATCTAGCCGACGAGCTGCTGCGGGCCAAGGTCAAGGCCCGGCTGTTCGGCGGCGATCAGGCCCCGCGGCTCGGCCGGCTGGTGATCCTCGACCGGCTCGGCAGCGGCGGCATGGGAACCGTGTACGCCGCCTACGATCCGCGGCTCGATCGCCGGGTCGCGGTCAAGCTGCTGCACGCCGCGGGCTCCGACGCCAACGCGCGGATGCTTCGCGAGGCGCGAGCGCTCGGCAAGCTGGCCCATCCGAACGTGATCGCGATCCACGACGCCGACGAGCAGGACGGCACCGTGCACGTCGTCATGGAGCTCGTGACCGGCGTCCCGCTTCGCACGTGGATCAGCACGCCGCGGGCGTGGCGAGACGTGCTGCGCGTGATGCGCGAGGCGGGAGCCGGCCTCGCCGCGGCGCACCGCGCCGGCCTCGTCCATCGCGACATCAAGCCCGACAACATCCTCGTCGGCGATGACCGCAGCCGCGTGGTCGACTTCGGGCTCGCCGATGCCGACGCGGAAAGCGAGCTGAGCGATGGCGCCGGGACTCCGAATTACATGGCGCCCGAGGTGCTCGCGGGCGAGGCCGCGACCATCGCGTCCGATCAGTTCAGCTTCGGCGTGACGCTCTACGAGGCGCTCCACGGCGAGCGGCCACACGTCGGCACCACGCGCGCCGAGCTTCTCGAGGCCGCCCGCAACGCCGCATCGGCTCGCCCGAGTCGCACCCGCGTCGAGCGTCCGGTGGCCGGACCGTCCGCGTTCCGGACAGCCATGGAAGCGGGTCGTGACCCGGCGGGCGATCCGACCGTCGACACCGCGGCCACGACTGGCGCGATCGCGGTCACCAGCCACCCGACCTCGCCGCCTGGCTGGCTGCACGCGATCGTCAAGCGTGCGCTGGCAGCGGACCCGGCCGCGCGCTTCCCCTCGATGGACGACCTCGTCGCCGCGCTCGCGCGGGATCACCGCCAGCGCGTGTTCGTCGCGGTCGCGGCCACAGCGCTGCTGGTCGGCGCGATCGGTGGCGCGGTCGCGTATCGCGCGAGCACCCGCGAGGATCGCTGCGACGCGGGCCTGCGGCGCGCGACGGCGTGGAATGACACCCGCGCGACCAGCGTCCGGACGGCGCTCGGCGAGAGCGCGTGGGTGCCGACCGCGGTCGCGCGGTTTGGCGAGGTCGCGTCGGCGTGGCAGGCGAGCTACCGCAGGGTCTGCGAGGCGACACGCGTGCGGGGCGACCAATCGGATCGGCTGCTCGAGCTGCGGATGCGCTGCCTCGATCGCACGCTCGATCGGTTCGACACGCTGGTCACGACGGTGACGGCTTCCGACCGCCCGCTCGAGCCGGGCGCGCGCGTCGAGGTCGCGAGTGCGATCAACCAGCTGCCGGCGCCTGCTGCATGCGAGACCTTGACCGACGCCGGCGAGCTCGCGCTGCCAAGCGATCCGGCCGCGCGCGCGCGGGTCACGAACGCGGAGCACGCGCTCGATCAGGCGTGGGCGGCGTACGCGCTCGGGCGCTACCGGCCGGCGCGCGACGCGGTGATGGCCCTCGAACGCACGACCGCAGACCTCGACGTTGCCGCGCTGCACGCCGCGATCCTCACGCTCGCGGCGACGATCGAGTCACGGATCGGCGAGCCCGCTGCCGCGCGGGCCCTGATCGATCGTGCGCTCGCCGCGAGCGCGAAGGCGCATGCCTCCGAGCTCGAGCACGTGGTGTGGACGCGCCTGTTGCGCCACGAGCTGTTCGCGGGTAACCCCGCTCGCACGATCGAGTGGGCCGCGTTCGCGCATGCCGCGGCGTCCCGCGCCGGCCTCGAAGGTGCGGAGATCGACGGCATCGTCGCCGAGGCCCAGCGCGCCGCCGGCCAGCTCGCACCGGCACGCGAGCGCCTGCAGCGCGCCCTCGCCTCGCGCGATCCGCTGCGCCCCGATCAGCGCGCGATCCTCGAGCTCAACCTCGGATCCGTCGAGCTTGCCGCCGGGTCGTCCGTGCTCGCCGAGGCCGCGTTCCGGCGCGGTCACGACCTCGTGCGCGGCGCGCTCGGCGACGGCCATCCGTCGCTCGGGCTGTACCTCGACAAGCTCGCCGAGGCCGAGCGCGCCCGCGGCCACATCCGCGACGCCCTGGCTCGCCACGAGACCAGCATCGCGATCCGCCAGGCCGCATACGGCGAGCACGACCGCGCGGTCGCCACCGCACGGTTTCACCGCGGCGAGACCCTGCTC
>JACCTC010000017.1 GCA_013812655.1 Deltaproteobacteria bacterium
GCCGCGCGGGCAGCCCGAGCACCAGGTCGCAGCCCGCAAGCAAGCCGAGGAGCGCGAACCTCCGCACCTCGCCATGGTAGGCGACCTCAACCGCGATAGCTGTCGTCTTGTTCGATCTTCGAGAGGACCCAGTCAAACTCGCCGGCGGTGAGGTGTGCGCCACAGTGCGTACAGTCGCCAGCCATCGTGATCTGCAGCGGGGCACCGCAGTTGCTGCACGCCGGGTTCGTCACCGGAGCGCCCTTGCGCGTGGCGCTGCGGACGAGCGTCCAGTACTCGCTGTACTTGCGCTCGCGCCGCTTCGAGCCACGCACGACGTCCTCGCCTCGGACCACGTAGTCCTTGCCGGTCGCCCAGATCCGGATCGTCGCCGCGTCGTACCAGCGATCGCGCGCGACCTTGGCGAGCGCCGTGTGCGTGATCCTCATGTCGACGAGCTCGTTGCGCAGGCCCTGCCGCCGATAGGCGTCGATCCAGTACTGCAGATAGTCGTAGAGCCCGTCGGAGAGCAGCCCGCGTGCTGGCCGCAGGTCGTTCGCGGCCCACGCGCGATGGAGCTGGTCGTAGATCATGCGAAGGCGCGCGTCGAACGCCACGTCGGTGATCGCGGGGTCCTCGCGCTCGAGCGCGACCCACCGCTCGCCGGCGGCGTCCTGCCGGTAGGTCGGTAGATCGGTGCCGCGCTCGGGGACCTCGTCGGTGAGCGTCGGTGGCCGCTGATCGATCGAGCGCACCGCGATCTGCGCGACGACCCAGTCGAACCGTCCGTTGTCGACCACCTCGTTGCACGACGCGCAGACCTGGGTGCCGGTGGCGGAGGCCTGCCACGGCGCACCGCAGTTCGGGCACGGGAACCTCTTCGCCGCGCCGGGTGGCTTGCTGTGGCGCGTGGCATCGCGCTCGAACAACCAGGTCTCGACGGAGTACGCGGTGCTGGTCGCGGTCGTCACGTTCGCCTCGAGCTCGATGCCGATCCGCACCCGGTTGCCGGCGGGCTCGGCGGGGATCTCGACGCGGTACGTGCGGAGCGCGCCGATCACGACGCTCGCGACAGGCTCGCCGATCGGTGCGCGGGTCGCGAGCGCCTCGCGGGCGCCGGGCGAGACGTAGGGCGCGATCGTCGCGAGTGCCTCGGCGGCGTGGCGTGCGCGATGCGCCGCCGAGAACAGCCGGAACGCGAAGTCCTCGAAGACGATCTGCGAGAAGTCGGGGTCGATCTCGCGCAGGCTCTCGAGCGATTGCGCACGTTGCAGCGTCACCGGCGGGCCGCTGTCCCAGTCCTTGTTCTGGTGCTTCTTGTATGCGCTGTAGACGAGCCAGCCGACCACGATCCCGATCAACGGCAAGCCGATCATCGGCGCCTCGATCGCGATCCGGATCAGCCAGTACAGCAGCTCGAAGATCGCGCCCGAATCGCCGCCGCCACCGTCGCTGCTGCCGCCGTGGCCACCGCCGCCGGAATACGAGTCGCCGCCGCCGGGTCGCGCGAAGGCGAGGCCTCCGAGGATCTCGACGAGGAGCGCGATCGTGATCACGACTGCGAGCGCCGTGTGACGCCGCGTGATCACCGGCGCCTCCGCAGATCGCTATCGATCGCGTCGGGCAGCTCGTTGAGATCGTCAGCGCGCCGCGGCATCGCGCGAGTGAGCTCGCTGCCCAGCTCGGCGAGCGTGCGGGCGACCGCGGCGCCGCCATCGGCCATCGCCGCGGTGAGGCGAGTCTCTGCACTCGCGAGCGCATCGGGCGGCAACGAGCGCGCGACGCCGCGATCCGCGACGAGCACCACCTGCTGCTCGAGCCACGAGATGTAGACGAGGAGGCCGCTGCGGCCGATCGTGTCGTGGATGCCGCGCTCGACGAACGTCGCCCGTGCGGCGCGCATCACGTGGTGGTGGCGGACGCCGGCGGGCGTCAGCACGCGCTTGACGCCGGGCAAGAGCTCGACGATGGCACCGCTCGCGAGCGCGACGATGAACGGGTCGACGAGGATCGCGGTGAGCGAGAACGGGTGCGACGAGAACAGCATCGCCGCGAGTGCCGCGAACCCGGCGAGCACGCTGACGATCAGGTTCGCGTGGCGGTGGCCGGCGGACTGCCGGCGGACCGCGATCACGACCTCGATCGCGGAGGTCGCCTCGATCGAGGCGATCGCGCTCTCGAACGTCTTGCGCGCCTCGTCGTCGAGGAACCGGGCACTCACGAGGCGCCGGTATAGCGCACGGCTCAGCCGAAGCGCACGGGCGTGCGCGGGATCTGCGCGGCAACACGTCGATCGAGCTTGCCGTTCGGCGAGACGGGGAGGGTCGGGACGGTGGCCAGCTCGCGAGGCCGCGCGTGCGGCGGGAGCGCATTCTGCCAGCGTGCGAGGGCGGCGGTGAGCTCGAACGAGTCATCGACGGCGAGCGCGGCGCCGACGAGCTCGCCCCAGCGCGGATCGGCGACCCCGAAGACGCACGCGGCGCGGACTCCCGGCGTCGCCGCGAGCACGGCCTCGACCGCCTGCGGGTGGACGTTCTCGCCGCCGGTGATGATCACGTCGTCGGCTCGCCCGATCACGTGGACCGCGGCGCCCTCGACGTAGCCGAGATCCGCGGTCGCGAGGCATGGTGCGATCGGCGCGCCGTCGAGGTAGCGCAGCGCGAGTGAGGGCGCACGGACATGGATCGGCGCCGGTGCCTCGCGGGTCCCGGCCTCGATCGAGACGCCCGGCAAGATCACCAGGGTCGCGTCCGGATCGCCGGCGCGTGCAAGGTCAGCAGTCGCGATCTGACCGAATGTCTCGGTCATCCCGTAGGTCGCGAGGAACGGCACGCCGCGGTCAGTCGCGGTCGCCAGCAACCTGGGCGGGGCGGCGGCGCCGCCGAGCAGCACGGCACGCAGCGCAGGTGGCGGCTGCCACGCGGGATCGTCGAGCAG
>JACCTC010000025.1 GCA_013812655.1 Deltaproteobacteria bacterium
GTTTCGCGCGACGCTCTACGCGAACACCGAGATCGCCAGCTTCCTGCGTTCCAACTTCGTCCTCTACTGGTCCAGCGAGCGGCCGGTGCCGCGCGTGACGATCGACTTTGGCGATGGCCGCAAGCTCGAGCGCACGACGACCGGCAACAGCGCGCACTACGTCCTCGACGAGCACGGCGCGGTCCTCGATGTCCTGCCCGGGCTCTACGCGCCGGTCGCGTTTCGTGCCGAGCTCGCGAAGTCGCTGCAGCTCGCGTCGACCGTGCGTCGCCTCGACGGCGAGGCGCGGGTCGCCGCGGTGATCAAGTTCCACGAGGCCGGTCGCGCCGACGCCGCCCGCGCATTCGCCGCCGTCGCCGGCACCGAGTACATCCGCCGCGATGCGCGACTGCTCGACGCCGGCGACATCGGCCCGAGCGCGGTGCAGCGTGCGCAGATGGCGACGATGACGAAGGCCGCCATCGAGGTCGTCGAGCTCGCGCGGCTCGGCATCGATGCCGGCGCGATCGATCCTGCCGATGTCGCCCAGTGGGCCACGATCGGTCAGCGGGCGTGGAACATCGGGCTCGCGCCCCCGCCGTCGGGCACCCCGATGCAGCGCGTGCGGCGCGGCGTGTTCGTGCCGAAGTCTCCGGTCGTCCTCGACGCCCGCAGCCGCGCGCTGGTCCAGCGCCTCCACGCCGGCCCGACCGGCGCGACTCCGGCCGATTCGCCCGAGGTCGCGACGATGCTGGCGCGGCTGGAGCAGACCATCGTCGCCGACACCGCGCTGAACCAGTTCCGGCTGCGCCAGCAGATCCGCGACTTCATGATCGCCCGACGCGAGCTCGCGTTCGAGCGCCTCAACGAATGGATCTACGCGACGGTGTTCCACACCCCGCGCAGCGACGCCTGGCTCGGCCTGTTGTCGCGCACCGACTTCACCGGCCTGCCCGGCGACGGCGTCGTGATGCCGTGATGTATACTGCGCCGCGATGCACAGAGTCCGTCACGTCGCGTCCGCGTTGATCGCGATGGTGCTCGGCACGCTCGGCGTCACGCCCGCACAGGCGGACGACACCCAGCTCGGCGCCTGGGTCGGCCCCCGCACCTACTCGAGCGACGCGCTGCTCGGTTACCGCCCCGACGCCCCATTCCATCCCGCGCTCGCGAACTCGATCGCGTTCGGCGCGCGCGTCGCCCGGCCGTTCTTCCCGTGGCTCGTGCCCGAGCTCGAGCTCGCGATGTCGCCGACCCGGTCGAACGCGGTGGGTGGCGCGGACTCGGTCAGCGTGTTCTGGCTCGACCCGCGCCTGCACCTGCGCTTCGAGCTGATGCCGGATCGTCGCCTGCAGCCGTTCATCGTCGTCGGTGGCGGGGCCCCGATCGCGCTGTCGTCGGCGCGGCAGACCTTCGACTCGGGCATCGTCGGTGAGGGCTACGCGGGCGGCGGTGTTCGCTGGGACACCCACCAGGGCTTCGCGCTGCGGTTCGACGCGCGCGTCTCGATCGTGCCGGGCAAGCGCTGGACCTCGATCGACGAGTCCGGCAGCTACATCGTCGCCGAGCTCGAGATCGGCCTCGGAGTCGAGCTCCAGCTCGGCAAGCGGCGCGCACGCAAGGCGACCGCGGAAGGTGCGCTGGCCGATCGCGACGCCGACGGCATCGGCGACGACAAGGACGCCTGTCCCGATCGCGCCGAGGACGCGGACGGCTTCGACGACCTCGATGGCTGTCCTGACATCGACAACGATGCCGACGGCGTGCTCGACATCGCCGACCGCTGCGCGACGGTTCCCGAGGGCTACAACGGCTTCCAGGACGACGACGGCTGCCCCGACACCGTGCCGGCCGACGTCGACGCGCTGCGCGGCACGATCGAGGGTCTGCTCTACGCCGAGGGCGAGACCGTGGTGCGCGACTCCGCGCAGCCGAACATCCAGCGGATCGCGAAGATGATGACGGCGCATCCCTCGATCCGCGTCGTGCTGATCGGCCACACCGACGATCGCGAGGCCAAGCAGTTCGCGACCCCGGTCGACGGTCAGCCCGCGCCCGACGTCACCGAGCTCGCGCTCGACCTGTCACGCGCGCGTGCCGAGGCGGTCAAGCAGGCGCTGACCGCGGCGGGTGTGGCGGAGGGCCGGGTCATCGTCGAGGGCCGCGGCCCCGAGGAGCCGGTGACCGACAACGACAAGGGCAAGGGTCGCCTCGCCAACCGCCGCGTCGAGATCAAGCTGTACGTCCCGCCGCGCTGAGCGATCGCACGCTGACGACGACCGAAACGAAAAAAAGATGGTGAGCGCTGCGAGGCGCCCACCATCTCTGGTCAGCTCAGCTGACGATCAGCCGATCAGCAGCCGGTCGGAACCGCGTGGCTCTCGACGACCTTGACGGTGTACTTGCCCTTCGAGAACACGAGCGTGCTCGACGAGCCCTGGCCGATGCCGACGGCCGCGAAGCCACGCCACACCATGCACGCGCGCGCCGGGCCCGCCGCGGACACGAGCCCGGTGCGCATGTCCTCGTACTTCGGCGACGGGTTGATGAGGTTCATGCTCTGCACGAAGTCGTGGAGCAGCTCGGAAGCCGGGAGGCCAGCCGCCTCGTAGTTGCGCCAGGTCTTCCACATCGCCGCCGCGAACAGCTCGCCGTCCGCGTGGACGCCGCCGCCGTTGACGTCCTTGTAGCTGAGCTGGTTCGGCCCGCCGTAGTTCTCGTAGGCCGCGCGGCGGATGCCGACGGGGTCGCTGAACGAGTACTCGCCGATGCGGTCGTCGCCGTTGAGCAGGAACGCGAGCGTGTCGCTCGAGCCCTCGCCGATCGCGCCGCTGATCGCGCCGCTCATGCTACCGATCATGCGCCACGTCAGGCCGTGACCGTACTCGTGATAGACGATGTCCGCGTCGACGTCACCGTCGATCTGGAGCGCGACGACGGGGTTCTTCTTGAGGTTCGTCGCGGCACCCGCGCCGCCAGCACGCAGCGTCGCGCCATCGGCCTGCGAGATCATTGCCGATGGGATCTTGACCTTGCGGCTCGTGCCGCCGGGTCCGAACGCATTGGTGTCGACGTTGTTCGCGATCAGCACCGCGGTCGCGCCAGCGGTCTGCGCGTTCATCACCTTGACGGTGAAGTCGCAGTTGCCGCGATCGAGGAGCGCGACCTTGCCCGTGAGCGAGACCGTGGAGGCCTCGCAGCCATCGGTGGCCGAGACTCCGGCACCGTCGTTGTAGAAGGCCAGGTTTCCGTTCACGCCCGTCGTCGTCAGCGCGGGACCAAATGACGACGCGTACGCGTCGTACGCCGTGCCGCCGACCGTCGCGATCGCGCTCGGCGCGCTGCCGGTCCACAGGTACATCTGCATGCGCGGCGAGCTGCCGTCGGCAGGCGTCGACATGTTCGCGTTGTCGGTGCCGCTGCCGTCCTGGGCCTCGGCGTTGACCGGGTCGTTGCCCTCGAAGTTCCCGGCCTCGACCGTGAAGCCATGCGAGGCCAGGATGTCGTGGGTCAGGTTGTTCAGGTAGAACAGGTTCTGGACGGCGACGGCGCGGTTGCCGGTCGTGGTCGGCGACACCGCGAGATCGGCAGTCGCGAGGAAGTTGCCGTCGGTGACCGGGGTGCCACCGGTGTCGGGCGCGTTGTTCGCGTCGACGTCGAGGTACGCGTGCGCGTTCGGGCCGCTGATGTTGGTCGACGTCTGCGCGCCGGCACCGAGCCAGCCGCCCGGGCCGGGCTTGACGACCTGGCCGCCCTTGCTCGGGTCCTCGACGAACACGTTGTAGCTCTCGTTCTGCGTGCGGCGCTCGGTCGACACGATCTTGCCGTCGCTGCCGACCAGCGTGTGATCGAGCTGGTTGCCACGACCCGACCAGGTCTCGACGAGGTAGCCCTCGCGGAGCGTGCCGGCATCGCTATAGACGACGCGCTCGGCGGTGGGCTCGCGATAGAACTCGGTGCCGCGCGCGAAGCTGGTCTTGTTCCCGGATGCCGCGGTCTGCGCGGGCGTCGCGAATTCGTAGCCGTGCTCCTTCATCGCGACGGCGAGCGCGTCTTTTGCCTTCACGGAGGTCGCGAAGATCGTCCCGACAGGCGCGAGCTTCTCGATCACCTGGACGAGCTCGCCGTGATCGGTGATCGCTGCCTTGACGTACGCGCCGTACACGCGGAGGCCATCGATCTGCTGCTCGAGGCGCACGTGCGACATGCCGCGATGCGAGGTCGTCTGCGTGACCACGACCATCTGGTCGGCGGCCGGGCCGACGTAGCCGGCGAGGTAGTCGCGCACGATCTGATGCGCGGCCGCCTTCGACGGAGTCGTGAGCTGACCGGAATCTGCACGGTGGATCCGCGATCCATCGCCGAGCGTCTCCTGCGAGGACTGGGTGGAATCGTCGGTACAGGCCGACGCGACGAGGACGGTGAAGAGCGAGATCCGGAGAAGGCGATTCCGCATGGCTATGGACGACCTCTATGAGTTGGGGAAAAGGTGCGACCGGTGTACGCCGTCGGCCGCGCATACACACGCTAAATTTGACGGTGGTTCGCGCCGCTCTGTAGACCGAGTGAGCCAGCTAACGTCGCGCACTCCCATGGCTACTCGAGTAGCCACACGATCTGGGTGATCGCGGTCGATCCGGCGGGAAGCTCGCTGGACGAGTGCGCGTAACGCGTCGAACAAGTCACATCACGCGCGCGGCGCACGCGTGCGATCGATCGACGGTCAGCTCTTCTTGCGACCGAACAGGCCGCGCTTCTCTTTGACGTTCTCGCCGAGCTCCTCGGCGAGCGCGCGCATGAGCTCTTCCTGGCGCGTCGTGAGCTTCTTCGGAATCTCGACCTTGAACTGGATCACCTGATCGCCACGCCCCGCCTCGCCGACGCGCGGGATGCCTTGACCGCGGCGGACGAGCACGTCGCCCGGTTGCGTGCCGGGCTCGAGCTTCACGGTCGCGGTGCCGTTGCAGCTGTCCTCGAGCGTGTAGATCTCGATCTCGCCGCCGAGCGCAGCCTTGATGAAGCTGACCGGGATCTCGGTCAGCACGTCTTCGTTGTCACGCTTGAACCGCTCGTCGCCCTGCACGTGCAGCACGACATAGAGATGACCGGCCGCGCCGCCAGCGATCGCCTCGCCCTTGCCCGCGAGCCGCAGCGTCTGACCATCATCGACACCCGACGGCACGCTGACCGAGAGCGTGGAGGTTTCGGGACGCGTGCCGCGACCTCGGCAGTCCGTGCACGGGTCCTTGATCTGCTGGCCCGAGCCCCGGCAATGCGGACACGTCGTCTGCACCATGAAGAAGCCCTGTGCGTGGACGACCTGCCCCTTGCCCTTGCACGTGCCGCACGACTCGGACTTGCTGCCCGGTGCCGCGCCGGTTGCCTTGCAGGTCGCGCAGCCGACGTCGCGCGTGACATTGACCTCCTTGGTCGTGCCCCACACGGCCTCGGCGAACGTCAGGCTCAGATCGAGACGGAGGTCCGCGCCGCGTGCCTGGCGGCGACCGCCCGAGGCTCGACCGCCGAAGAAGTCACCGAACAGATCGCCGAACGCCGAGAAGATATCGTCGACGTTCGAGAACCCAGCGCCGCCTCCATTCGAGCCGCGCAGCCCGTCGAACCCGAAGCGGTCGTAGCGTGCGCGCTGATCGTCGTCGGAGAGGATCTGGTATGCGGCCGAGGCTTCCTTGAACTTGTCCTCGGCAGCCTTGTCATTCGGGTTGTGATCCGGGTGGAACTGCTTGGCGAGCTTGTAATACGCCTTCTTGAGATCGGAGGCGTTTGCCTGCCGATCCACACCGAGAACTTCATACAGATCGCGCATGGCTAGCCAAATCGGGGTCTTGGGTAATGCGGGACTCGGCGACTGTCAAGGTAAGGTGCCGCCGTGCTCCGGGCTTCGGACCTCGCGATCGGTGCCCCCGACGAGGGCGACGCGCTCCGCCGTGCCGAGCGGCTGTTCGACATCGCGGCGCAAAGCGGCCTGGATCTCACCAGCTTGGACGAGGCCGGCGGGCGGATCGCGACCCTGGCGTGCCAGGCCGCACCCTACCTGGCGACCCTGCTGGCACGCGATCCCCACCGGCTGATCCGGGTCGCGCAGGATCCCTACCTGCGCAGAGAAAAGCCCCGCGAAGTTCTCGCAGCCGAGATGGTGACCCGCGCCGCGGCCGTCACCGATGCGCGTGCTCTGCAGGCGGTGCTGCGTGGCGTCCGCGCGGACGAGCTGGTGCGACTCGGCGTCCGCGAGCTCGAGCTCGGGCTCGAGACCGAGGTCGGCCGCGAGCTCGCGCGGCTCGCCGATTGCTGCTTCGATACCGCGATCGCGTTCCACGACGGCGAGCTGCGCAGCCGCTACGGTGCGCCCCGCTACATCGACGATGACGGCCGCACGCGCGACGCCACGCTCGCGGTGATCGGTATGGGGAAGCTCGGCGGCGAGGAGCTGAACTTCGCGTCCGACGTCGACGTGATCTACATCTACTCGTCCGATCAGGGCGAGGCCGGCACGCTCTCGCTTCACGAGTACTTCGCGAAGCTGTGCCTCAGCGTGACCGCCGCGCTCTCCGAGGTCACCGAGGACGATCTGGTGTTTCGCGTCGATCTGCGGCTGCGTCCCGAGGGCGCGAAGGGAGCGATCGCGAACTCGGTCGCGCAGGCCGAGCGCTACTACGAGACGTTCGGCCGGCCGTGGGAGCGCCAGGCGTGGATCAAGGCGCGGCCGAGCGCGGGTGATCCGGTCCTCGGCGCCGAGATCCTCGCGATGCTGCGGCCGTTCGTGTTCCCGCGGCTCGTCGCGCCGACCGTGCTCGAAGACGTCCGCGATCTCAACCGCAGGATCAAGCGCGAGCTCCTGCGCAAGCCGCGCGCCGAGTCCGGTGGCGCCGGTGGTTTCGACCTCAAGAATGGCGAGGGTGGGATCCGCGAGATCGAGTTCTTCGTGCAGGCGTTGCAGCTGATCCACGCCGGCAAGCGGCCGAGCCTGCGCTGTCGCGGCACGGTCGCCGGGCTCGATGCGCTGCTGTTCGCGGGCCTCGTCACCGACGACGAGCACCAGGCGCTCGCGCGCGCGTATCGCTGGCTACGTCACGCGGAGCACGTGCTGCAGCTCGAGGGCGGGCTGCAGACCCAGACCGTGCCCGAGGACGACGGGTCGCGGCGCGTGCTCGCGCGCCGGCTGGGCTTCGCGACGGAGAGCGACTTCGTGGCGACGCTCGTCAAGCACACGTCCGCGGTCGCGCGACTGTTCGCGTCCCTCGGCGATCCGAACGAGCCCAACAGCGGCGACGAGCACCCCGACATCACCGCGATCCTCCACGGCGAGCTCGCCGAGCTCGCCGAGGCCAACGTGCTGACGCGGCTCGGCTTCGTCGACGTCACGGCGGCGAGCGCGGAGCTCGCGCGGATGCGGCGCCACCACGGCTCGCCGTTCTCGCCCGGCGCGACCGAGCGTCACGCACGGATCGGCGCGTCGCTGCTCGCCGAGATCGCGGCGTCGGCGGATCCCGATCAGGCGCTGCGCTACCTCGCCGAGCTGATCGCGCAGCGCGGCGAGACCTGGTCGATCTGGCGGCTGCTCGACGAGAACCCGCCGCTGATGCGGCTGCTCGGGTCACTGCTCGGCGCGAGCGCGTACCTCGCACGCACGCTCGTCGATACGCCGGAGCTGATCGATCTGCTCGTCCAGCTCGGGCTGACCGGGCCGACCCGAGACGTCGCCCAGGTCACCGCGGATCTCGAGGCGCGGCTCGCGAACGTCGACATCGCCGATCCCGAGGCCGCGTGGAGCGCGGTCGCCGAGATCAAGAACGGCCACGTGCTACGGGTCGGCCTCGCCGACTTCGGCGGCGCGCTCGATCCGCTCGCGGTGTGCGCGGAGCTGACCGCGGTCGCGGAGGCGTGCCTCGATCAGGCGCTCGCGATCGTCGAGCGTCAGCTCGTCGCACGGCACGGCCGCCCACCACCGGGCGCCGAGGGTGCGCGGCTCGCGGTGCTCGGCATGGGCAAGCTCGGCGGCCGCGAGCTCGGCTACGCCGCCGATCTCGATGTCGTGTTCGTGTTCTCGGATCCGATCGAGGACGCGGACTCCGATGGCGCCGTGCCGCTCACCACGATCGAGTGGTTCTCGCGCTGCGCGCAGCGACTGCTCGGCGCCCTCCGCCAGCGCACACCGCGCGGCAGGCTCTACGAGGTCGACACCCGGCTGCGCCCGTCGGGTACCCAGGGTCTGCTCGTGACGTCGCTCGCCGGATGGCGCCGCTATCACGCCGAGGCCGCGGCGCTGTGGGAGCGCCAGGCGTTGATCAAGCTGCGGCCGGTCGCCGGCGATCGTGCGCTCGGAGCCGAGGTCGCGCGGCTCGCGGAGAAGACCGTCTACGGCCAGCCCGGCGCGGAGCAGAACGCGCCAGAACGGGCACCAGAACGGGCGAGAGAGATTGCCGAGGCGATCCTCAAGATGCGCGCGCGCATCGAGCGGGAGCTCGGCGGCGATCGAGGCGCCGATCTCAAGGTCGGCGCCGGCGGCGTGATCGATGTCGAGTTCGCGGCCCAGTACCTCCAGCTCGCGCACGGGCACGCACATCCTGCGTTGCGCACGACGTCAACGGTCGGCGCGCTTCGCGCGGCGGCGGCGTGTCGTGTCGCGCCCGAGCGCGAGCTCGCGATGCTCGACCAGGGTTATCGCTTCCTGCGCGGGATCGAGAACCGGCTTCGCGTCGTCAACGATCAGCCCGTGCATCGCTTGCCGGAGACCAAGCAGGAGCTCGACAAGCTCGCGCGTCGGTCGGGGTTTCCCGACGGTGCGCTCTTGCGCGCACACGTCGAGCGCTGGCAACGCGAGATCAGACAGACGTTCCTCGCGCTGCTCGGCGCTTCAGACGGTGCGTAGCGCTCTACACAGCCGCAGTGCGTCACGCGCTGCCGACAGATCGCCTCCGGTGTACGCCTTGTGATCGTTCGCTTGCATTGGTACGAAGCTGGATATGATCAAGAAGCTCGACTCGATCTGGCTCGACGGCCAGCTCGTGCCGTGGGACAGCGCGACCGATCATCTGCTCGCGCACACGATGCACTATGGGGTCGGTGCCTTCGAGGGAATCCGCGCCTACCAGCGCGGTGACGGCCGCACCGCGATCTTCCGGCTGCGCGAGCACATCGAACGCCTGCTCGACTCGTCGGCGATCTGCACGATGGACGTTCCGTACACGCGCGATCAGCTGATGGCCGCCTGTCACGCGGTGGTCAAGGCGAACAAGATGACGTCGTGCTACCTGCGTCCGCTGATCTATCTCGGTTACGGCGCACTCGGCCTCGGCTCGTTCGAGCCACCCGTCCGCACGATGGTCGCCTGCTACGAGTGGGGCGCCTATCTCGGCGACGACGGCCTCAAGAAGGGGATCAAGTGCATGATCTCCGGGTACACGCGCGCGAACAGCAACGCGGTGATGAACAAGGGCAAGATCTGCGGCCAGTACGTGACGAGCGTCCTCGCGAAGCGGATGGCGATCAAGAGCGGCTTCGAGGAGGCGCTGATGCTCGACCCCCAGGGCCACGTCTCCGAGGGCACAGGCGAGAACATCTTCGTCGTCAAGAACGACATCGTGCGCACGCCGCCGCGGTCCGCCGCGATCCTCGCCGGGATCACGCGCGACACCGCCATCCAGCTGCTCCGCGAGCAGGGCGTCGATGTCCGCGAAGAAGCCGTCGCGCGCGACGAGCTCTACATCGCCGACGAGGTGTTCCTGACCGGCACCGCCGCCGAGATCACGCCGGTGCGTGACATCGACCATCGCAAGATCGGCCGGGGCGAAGCTGGCCCGGTCACCCGTCGCCTCCAGGAAGCCTTCTTCTCGATCGTGAAGGGCGCCGATGCCAAGCACGACCACTGGTTGAGCTACTCGTGAAGGCGCTGATCATCGCGGTGTCGATCCTCGGCGCCGGCGCGGCCTGCAACAAGGAACGGATCAAGGAGTGCGACGCGCTGGTCGCCACTGCCGAGAAGCTCGAGAAGTGCGACAAGCTCGACGCCGCCTCGCGCACGCAGATCAAGTCGGCGACCAAGACGATCCGCGACGCGCTGCAGGCGCTCGACGACGTTGGTGGGGCCAGCAAGGCCGAGCCCGCGCAGATCGAGGGCCTGCGTACGACCTGTCAGACCCAGAACGAAAGCATCATCCAGCTCTACGAGAAAGTCGCGCCGGAATGCCTCAAGTAAGCTGCTAGAATCCCGACGTGGATCTGGCGTCCGGCACCGTCTTGCTCGGCAAGTACCGCGTGGACGAGGTCCTCGGGGTCGGCGGCATGGGCCGCGTCGTGCGGGCGTCGCACCTCTATCTGCAGCAGTCGGTCGCGATCAAGATCCTGCTGCCCGAGATGGCGGCGGACGAGTCGACGGTGTCGCGGTTCCTGCGCGAGGCCCAGGCGACGGTCCACCTCAAGAGCGAGCACATCGCCCGGATGATCGACGTCGGGACGATGCCCGACGGCACGCCGTTCATGATCATGGAGTACCTGGAGGGGAACGACCTCAACCAGATCCTCCGCCACCACGGGCCGCAGTCGCCGTCGATCGTCTGCGATCTGATGCTGCAGGCATGCGAGGGACTGGCCGAGGCGCATGCGATGGGCATCGTCCATCGCGACATCAAGCCGTCGAACTTCTTCATCACGAAGCGCGCCGACAACTCGATGCTGCTCAAGATCCTCGATTTCGGGATCTCGAAGACGCCGGTCGCGCTCACCGATCTCACCGGGACGCAAACCGTGCTCGGCACGCCGACATACATGGCGCCCGAGCAGATGAAGAGCGGCAAGGGCTCCGAGCCGCGCAGTGACATCTGGTCGGTCGGCATCGTGATGTACCAGCTGCTGACCGGACGCCCGCCTTTCGCCGGCGAGAGCTACGCGGACCTCGTGCTCAAGGTCAACGGCGAGCCGCCGACGCCGTTCATGGTGCCGCTGCCCGCCGGGCTCGGCGAGGTGATCCTGCGCTGCCTCGAGAAGAATCCGAACATGCGGCCGCAGAACGCCGGCGAGCTCGCGCGTTCCCTGGCGCCGTTCGCGAGCGAGCCGATCGCCGGCGCACAGTCGGCGACCCGCTCGACACGGATCCTCCAGCACCGGATGTCGCAGCAGGGCAAGCAGGGCCTGCCGGTCGCCGCGGGCGGTGGGCTTTCGGTGCCGATCCCGATCTCGCCGGCGCAGCTCACGCCGCGCAGCTGGCCGCCGAGCCAGACCAGCGTGTCGCGTGGCGTCGGTCAGCTCACGCACCAGGTTCGCAGCCGCCGCGGCTGGATGATCGCGGGCGTCGCGAGCCTGTGCATCCTCGCGGGCGCCGGCGGCTTCGTCGCGAACCAGCTGATGAAGGATGACGCGCCACGCGCCGCCGAGTCCAGGGCGACCGCGTCCCCGGAGACGACCACCGAGGCGACCGAAGCGGCGGCGCCCCCGGCCCCGCCTGCGGTGCCCGAGGTCGCGGCTCCCGTCGTGGCGACGCCCGCGGCTCCCGTCGTGGCGCCCGCAGATGCCGGCGCGCCCCCCACGGTCACGCCCGCGGTCGAGCCCAAGCGCGAGCCGACGATCGCCGAGGTCAAGGCTCCACCGAAGGTCGTCGAGCTCAGGTCACGGCCGACCGTGAAGCCAGTCGCGAAGCCCAAGCCGAAGCAGACCACGAAGCCGCGGCCGACCACGAAGCCGAAGCGTGGCGACGATCTGTTCGACAACCGGAAGTGAGTCACGCGAGCGAGCTCGCAACCACCACGGCGCGCTCGGCGTCACTCCACGCGGATCGAGACGCGGTGGACGACGTTTGTCGACTGCGTCGGATAGTTCGCGTGCAGGCGTAGCTCGTACTCGCCGGGGGCCTTCGGGACGTCGAGCGCGACCGCGCGCGCACCCGCCGGCACGTACTCGTACGAGCCCCAGTCGCTATCGGCGGCACCTGCCGCGACGACGGTCACCCAGAAGCGCTCGCCGGATGCAGCGTGCATCGGCGCCGCGAACCTCAGCTGCACCCTGGCGCCTGCAGCGACCGTACGATCGGCCACGCCGAAGCGCTGGCTGCTCCGTGGCGTCTCCGCCGTGCTGCCCGAGCCAGCCGCGGTCCCCGACCCGTCCGTGCTGGTCGCGATCGCCGCGTCCGCGGTCACCGTGATCGCGATCGCGCGCTGGAGGTCGTGCGGCTTGGTTGGATAGTTCGCGTGCAGCCGGACCTCGTAGCGACCGGGTTTCGTCGGGGCTGCGAGTGTGGCGGCTGTCGCGCCGTCGTCGACGAACGTCCAGGTCTCGTATGTCGACGCGGACGCGCCGACCGGCACCACGGTGACCCAGAGCCGGCTCCTCGACGCCGAGCGCGCCCGTGCCGGGAACCGGATGTCGATCGTGCCGCCCGCTGGCACCGAGCGTGCCCGGAGCGTGAACGAGCGCACGACCGTCGTGCCGGCCACCGGCACCTTGTCCTCCGGTGGCGGGCGCATCTGCGTTCGTGACGCTGCCGCCTCGGCGGCGACGACGACACACTGATCGCGCCGTGCCTTCGTACCTGGCGGACAGCTCGGCGCGCCGACGCAGCGACCCTTCGCGAGCGACCACGCTTGTTCGGGCCAGCAGCACTGCCCGTGGGTATCGGCGCGGCGGTCCTGACCGGCGGGACATGGCGCGGTCGCGGCGGCTGTGTTCGGCGGCGGTGCGCCCGAGCCGACGGGAGGCATGACCGTCGCGGGCTCCACGACCGGAGGTGTCGGCGGAGGTGTCGGCGGAGGTGTCGGCGGAGGTATCGGCGCCGGTGGCAGCGCCGGTGGCGGCGCTGTTGGCGCGGGGATGGCCCCCGTCGGCTCGGCAACCACTTCGGGAACTGGCTCGGCAACCGGTGCGACCGCGCCACGATCGCGCATCACCATGAAGCCCCCGATCCCGGCTGCGGCGACCAGCACGCCCGCGAGTGCGATCGCGAGGCCACGCTTGCTCGTGCTGCGCGGCGCGGGCGACGCACGTGGAAGGAGCTCGGCAGCCGAGCCGCTCGCCGTCGTCAATGGCGTCGCCGAGACCGCACCTGGCGCCACCAGCACGCCCGACGACTCGACGCGGGACGAGCCCGCGGGGATCGAGCCCGGCACCATGGTCGCCCCCAGGACATCGACGATTGCCGGGCTCACCGGCGGCCGGGTCGTCGGGACGGTGGCGCCCGCGGCGACGAGGGCAGCTCGCAGCTCGGTCGCACTCTGAAACCGCGCCGCCGGATCCTTCTCGAGGAGGCGGTGGATGATCGCGGCGAGGTCGGCCGGGACGTCGGGATTGATGGTGCGCGGATCGGGTGCCGGATCGCGCAGGTGCGCCGCGATCGTCATGCCGGTGCCCTGATCGGTCGCGAACGGCGGCCGCCCGCACAGCACGTGAAACAGGATGCAGCCGATCGAGTAGAGGTCGGTGCGGTGGTCGAGATCCGAGCGTCCCATGCACTGCTCGGGGCTCATGTACGCCGGCGTCCCCATCATCACGCCGGTCTGCGTCTTCAGCGTGCCGCCCGGATCGTCGGCGAGCTTCGCGATCCCGAAGTCGAGCAGCTTGACCTGGACGCCGCCCGCCATCAGCTCGTTCGGAACGAGGAAGACATTGTCCGGCTTGAGATCGCGGTGGACGATCCCGCGCGCATGCGCGGCAGCGAGCGCGCCGGCGACCTGCGCCACGATCGTCGCGCCCTCCTGCGGTGCCATCACGCCACGCGAAAGCCGGTGCTCGAGGCTCTCGCCCTTGAGCAGGGCCATCACGATGTACGCGCGGCCATCGGTGTGCCGCCCGAAGTCGTAGACCTCGACGATGCCCGGATGATCGATGCTCGAAGCTGCGCGAGCCTCGTTGAAGAAGCGCTGCACGATGCCCGCGTCGTTCGACAGCTGGGGCAGCAGCATCTTGACCGCGGCGGGACGACCGAGCTGGGTGTGCTCGGCGCGGAACACGACCCCCATCCCGCCTTTGCCGAGCTCGGAGACGATCCGGTAGTTGCCGATGACCTGCCCGATCAAGCTCGTCGTCTGCAAGTTAGAAACCGCCGCCGACCACGAAGCCGCCGCTGCGATCGCCGACGAGCGGCGCGAGGTACAGCGCGCTGGTCTCGCGCGCCGGCTCGCCGCTCGGCGCGGTCAGGTAGAGCACGACGCCGCCCGCGATCGCGGCGACGCTGATCAACGTGATCACCGTGGCGGTGTTGGCCTGGCTGCGTGCGTCGGCCGTGATCGAGAGCCCCTCGGCATCGCACGCGTTCGCCATGCCCATGCAGTGCGCGTCGAGCGCGTCGTTGTAGGTGCCGCGCGCGTCGAGCGTCAGGTAGCTCGCAACGCCGAGGCCGAGCACGCCCGCGGCACCGACCGAGAGCGCGATGATCTTGCGCGTGCGGCCGGGCCGCGCGGAATCGTCACCAACCTTGCGAGTCCGCCCCGAACCGGCACGCAACACCAGCGTGATCTCGCGCTCGCCGCCGCGCTCCATCGCCAGCATCTTGCTCTTCTTCGCGCCGTCGACGACGTACGTGAGCTCGTGCGGACCCGGGTCGAGCCGCATCTCGGTCCCGAACACCGCCGCCTCGATCAGTTGGCCATCGAGCGCGACCGCGGCGGTCTCGAGATCCGCATCGGCCGGCACCTTGATCGTCAGCCGCGGGACGTCCGGATCGATCGCCGCCAGCAGCTCGCGGATCTTCGGGAGACGCTCGTCACCCGCGGCCACCGCCATCTTCTCCGCAGCGGCGTACCAGCGATGCGCGTGGGCGAGCTTGCCCCAGTCCTCGTAGCAGCGCGCGGCGTTGAGCTTCGTGCCGATGCCGGGGTCGAGGGCGTCGCTCTGCTCGAACGCGGGACACGCGTCGGCGTACCGCTTCTCGCCGGCGAGCTTCTTGCCATTCTTGAACAGCGCCTCGGCGTCGCGCTTCTTGTCGGCGAGCGCGGGCCCGGCGCACGCGAGCACGGCCGCCATCACGAGCCACCTCACGGCATCACCTGGAACACGCCGCTGTCGAGGAACGAGACCGCGACCGGCAGGTCACGCGCGGCGAGATCACCAGTCTCGACCCCGGGATAGCCGCCCTTCACGGTGATCGCGCGGATCGTGTAGTGGGTGCCCGGCTCGAAGGCATCGACCGGGACTTTCAGCTCTGGCGTGGGGGCGAACACGGTGAGCACGATGCGCTGCTGGATCGCGGTGCCCGCCATGTTCGGCGCGAGCTCGACGAGCTCGAGCTGATACAGCGTGTTCTGCGGCACGTCGGTCACGAACGTGACCACGACCGGCGCGGTCGGCTGCGCGATGGTGACGCCATCGGTCGAGAGCGGCCTGCCGTCGATGCTGATCAGCTCGGGCAACCCGGCCGGCAGCGCGAGCGCGAGCGCCGGTGCCGGCTCCGCGCGCTGGAACATCCCGGCGGTGAGCGTGACCGGCAGCGCCAGCGCGGGGATCGTGTAGCTGCGCGTCGCGCGCGTCGACCAGGTCAGCAGCGTCTTCCAGTCGCGCGTCAGGAACGGGTTCGCGTACGCGGCGGTGATCGTCGTCGGGTCGCCGGCCAGGACCGCGGCCGAGTGGAGCAGCGGTCCGTTGTCGATGCCGAACTGATAGCCTGGCGCGGCGCGCAGCGACCAGCTCATCGTGGGCGCACCGACCGCCGGACGCACCGCGGTCAACCGGCGCGCGACCGCCGCCTGGTCGACGCGCGCGTCGAGCGACTGGTTCAGTGGCAGGGTGACCAGGGTCCCGCTGACCGTGTCCATGCCGGTCTGCTCGAACGGCGGAACATCGAGCATGCCGACGAGCTGGTTGCCGAGGTAGCGAAACACGAAGACCGCGTCGGCCGTCGTCAGCTTCTCGAGCGGCCGGCCGGTCTGCGACACCATCGACGCGTACAAGAACGGCGGCGGGTTCAGCGCCGTGGCGCCGGCGATCGGAGGTACGAGCCCGCGTGATGCCCACGTGCCGACGGTGAACAGCTGCAGGCCCTCGCCGTTGTACGGCGCGTCGAGCGTCGCCGAGACCGTGATCATCGCGCTGGCCGGCGGCGGTGTCGGGTTCGGGTGCTCGAGCACCGTGAACGCCGTCTTCAGGTCGGCGTGCGGAAACTCGTACAGCCGCAGCTGCGGCGCCGGCAGATCTGGCAGGTCGAACTGCACCGGCGGCGTCGCGTTGTTGATCTCGGCGTGCCACGTGTTCGGCGGCACGAGGGTGCCGGTGATCGGCGTGAACCCGCCGGGTGCCGAGACGTCCGGCAAGAGCCAGCGCGCGGTGCTCGCGGAGAGATCCTGGGGGCCGCGCACGACCGTCGCGCCGATCGAGACACGCTCGACGGTCAGGCTCACGCCGGGCCCAGGCGGCGTCCCACCGGTGGTCTCGTCGATGCCCGCGAGCTGCGCGCAACCGGCGTGCGCCACCAGGGCGATCGCCCAGGCGGACGAGCGAGGCGACCAGGTGCGTGCCATAGCAGGACGACCCGACATCGAGAAAAGCGTATCACCGCCCCGTGGCGCGGCGCGCGTTACTTCTCGCCGTTGTCGTCGCCGTCACCCTCGGAACCGCCGCCGGTCCCCTCGTCGCGCCGCCAGAACCGTAGACGCGAGCGGCTGTCGCGGCCCGCCGTATCATCCGGCGCGACGTCTTTCTCCTTGCCGTCGCGGTCGTTACGCTTGAGCCGGACGCTCGCCTTGACGTCGGGCTCGGCGCCGACCATCCGCTCGCTGTTCGGGATGAACCGGATCTCGGTCTTGATCTCGAACGACAGCGTCGTGAGGATCTTCGCGACCTCCTCGGTCAGGTTCAAGGTCGACAGGAACTCGCGAGTCTCGCGCGCGATCACCTCGAACACCTTGTCCTTCGCTCCGTCCGCCGATGACGCGAGGTAACCCGCGACCTCGGGCAAGCTGTCGCGCGCGCCTCCGACGACCCGGCGGATGCTGTCTTCGGTCGTGAACACCGCGCCCATCCCGGCCGCGAACGTCTTCTTCACGAGATCGGGGACGAGCTGCTCGAGCCGCTGGCGGATCGTCTCGCTCAGGGTGTCGTGCTCGCCACGATCCACGCGATCACCACGGTCGCCACGCTCGGGCCGGTCGCCACGCTCGGGCCGGTCGCCCCGCTCACCGCGCTCACCGCGCTCACCGCGTTCGGGCCGGTCTGCGCCGGCGCGGTCTGGACGGTCGGTGCCGGCGCGTTCCGGGCGGTCGGTGTTGGCGCGTTCCGGGCGGTCGGTGCCGGGACGCTCCGCGCGCATCTGCGAGTCGGCCCGCTGGGTATCGCGGACCTCGCGCGCCTCGCGCGGCTTCAGGTCGGGCGCAGCGGCGTCGTCGGGCGCTTCGTCGTCGTCGGCCATACACCTGGGGTACCCCCGATCCGTGGTCGGATCAACCCTGGTATCTTTGCAATCCCATGGCGGAGCCAGCGCGCGGCCCGAACGACAGCGGCGACGACGAGGCGTTGCCACCGGTTCGCCCGACGCCCGTCTCGATCGACTCGGTCACCGAGCTCGCCGACGACGCCCGCCGCTACCGCCACGACGAGGCGGGCAAGCGCCCCCCGCTCCGCATCCGCAGCCTGCGCGCGTACTGGACGACGTTCCGCGTGATCGGCAGCTACCTGTGGCTGCGGTTTCGCGCGCGGTTCCAGTCCGACGCGTGGGTCGAGCATCGGCTCCGGGCGGTGCACCTGCGCAACGCGCGCCGCATCGAGCGCACGATCATCGAGCTCCAGGGCCTGTTCATCAAGGTCGGCCAGCTGATCTCGATCATGACGAACTTCCTCCCCGAGGAGTTCCGCAAGGAGCTCGAGGGTCTCCAGGACGCCGTGCCGCCGCGGCCGTTTGCCGACATCGAGGCACGCCTCCGCGAGGAGCACGGGCGGCCGCCGAAGGAGACGTTCACGCAGTTCGAGCAGCGGCCGATCGCGTCGGCATCGATCGGCCAGGTCCACCTCGCGCGGCTCACCGACGGCACCAAGGTCGCGGTCAAGGTCCAGTACCCCGACATCGAGGAGGTCGTGCGCCGCGACCTCAACACGCTGCGCCGGATCTTCAAGATCATCGGCTGGTTCGTGCCGTACCAGGGCCTCGAGGAGCTCTATCGCGAGATCCGCTCGATCGTCATGGAGGAGCTCGACTACCGCGCCGAGGCCGAGAACGCGGCGCGGATCGCGGCGAACTTCCCGGGCCGTACCGACGTCGCGTTCCCGACGGTTGTCGACGAGCTCACCACGCATCGCGTGCTCGTCACCCACTTCGAGGCAGGCTGCAAGATCACCGATCGTGCGGCGGTCAAGAAGCTCGGCCTCGACCGCGGCCAGCTCGCGCGGCAGGTCGTCGAGATCTACTGCCAGCAGATCTTCACCGACGGCGTCTATCACGCCGATCCGCACCCCGGAAACCTGCTCGTCCGCCCGCCGGTACGTGAAGGCGATCCGCCGACCATCGTCTTCCTCGATTTCGGTGCGGTCGCCGAGATCCCGGGCCACGTGCGCGCCGGCATCGTCGAGCTGATCCAGGGCGCGCTGCAGCGCGATACCCGGCGCATCGTCAACGCGATGAAGCAGATGGGCTTCGTGGCGCGCGGCGCGAACGAGCAGATGTTCGAGCAGGTCATCGAGTACTTCCACGAGCGCTTCCAGGAGAACATCTCGCTCGACTCGCTGAACCTGAAGGACATCAAGTTCGATCCGCAGAAGGGTCTCGAGAGCGTCGCTGACCTCCGGCGGATGGACATCTCGATCCGCGAGCTGTCCGCGAACTTCCACGTGCCGAAGGAGATCATCGTCCTCGAGCGCACGCTGCTGCTGCTGATGGGCCTGTGCACCGAGCTCGATCCGACGCTGAATCCGATGACCGTGATCCGCCCGTATCTCGAGCGCTTCGTGCTCGGCGACGAGGGCGACTGGTCCCAGCTGCTCGTCGAGACGTCGAAGGATCTCGTGATGTCGGTGACGGCGCTGCCCGCCGACATTCGCAAGTTCATGCGCGCCGCGCACGCCGGCGAGCTCCAGCTCAAGTTCAAGAACATCGAGGCGCCGGTGCAGCTGATGTACCGGCTCGGGCACCAGTTCATCTTCGCCGGCGTCGGCATCGCGGGCGCCGCGCTCGCGGTGATCCTCGAGGGTCGCGACGAGGACGCGCGCGCCGAGTGGGGCTGGTGGACGGCGCGCGTCGCGGGCGTGCTGCTGGTCTGGAGCTGGTGGTCGTCGCGCAACCTGCTGCGCAAGCGGTAGTTACATGCACGGTCGTGGCGCCACACGGCTACGCCAGGTGCTCCCCCCACCTGCGACCGCCGCGTCGCGCACGCCGTCAGCGTGCAGACTCCTTGCGTGAGCCCGATCTGGGTGCGCGCCCGCAGCTACCATCTCCCGCATGTTCGAATCCGCGGAGCTAGGGCACAAGATCGACAAGCAACGCTATGAGCAGGAAGCCCCGGAGCTCCGTCGCGCGTTGCTCGCGGCGCAGTACGAGCTCGTTTCCCAGGGCTCGTTTCCTGTCGTCATCCTGATCGCCGGGGTCGATGGTGCGGGAAAGGGCGAGACCCTGAACCTGCTCAACGAATGGATGGATCCGCGCCACATCCAGACCAATGCGATGCGACCGGTCGGCGACGATCTCGACGGCCGGCCTCCGATGTGGCGGTTCTGGCGCGCGCTGCCGCCGAAGGGGCGGATCGCCGTGTACGTCGGCTCTTGGTACTCGCAACCGCTGGTCAAGCGTGTTTACGGCGAGATCAAGACCGCGAGGCTCGATCAGGAGAGCAACGACATCTTGCGCTTCGAGCGGATGCTCGCCGACGAGGGCACGCTGCTGCTCAAGTTCTGGCTTCATCTCTCGCGCGATCAGCAGCGCAAGCGCTTCAAGGAGCTCGAGAAGACCAAGCGTACGGCGTGGCGGGTCAGCGAGACCGACTGGAAACACCTCGCGATGTACAAGCGCTTCCAATCCACCGCCAAGCACCTGCTCCGGATGACCAGCACGCCTCACGCGCCGTGGCTGATCGTCGAGGGAGGCGACGAGCGCTATCGCAACCTGACGATCGGGACGTCGATCCTCGCGGCGATGCGGCAGCGTCTCGACGCCGCGAGAGACGCGAAGGAAGCGAAGGATGCGAAGGACGCGAAGGACGCGAAGGATGCGAAGGATGCGAAGGACGCGAAGGACGCGAAGGCCACCGTCCCTGCAAGCCCGGCGGTGTCACCGAGCGAACGCCTGCCCTCGCTCGATGGTGTGTCGGTGCTCGATCGGCTGCAGCTCGATCAAGAGCTCGACAAGAAGGACTATCAAGACGAGCTCGAATCGTTGCAGGGACGGCTCAACCTCGCGACCCGCCACAAGCGGTTCAACAAGCTCTCGGTCGTCGCGGCCTTCGAAGGCTGCGATGCGGCCGGCAAAGGCGGCGCGATTCGCCGGGTGACCCAGGCGCTCGACGCACGCAACTACGACGTGATCCCGATCGCCGCGCCCACCGACGAGGAGAAGTCCCGGCCGTACCTGTGGCGGTTCTGGCGGATGGTCCCGGCGCGCGGCCGGATCGCGATCTTCGACCGCTCGTGGTACGGGCGAGTCCTCGTCGAGCGGGTCGAACGCTACTGTGGGGTTCCGGACTGGACCCGCGCGTACGGCGAGATCAACGACTTCGAGGAAGCGCTCGTCGCCAACCGCACGGTGGTCCTCAAGTTCTGGCTGCAGATCAGCAAGCAGGAGCAGCTCCGGAGGTTCGAGGAGCGCGCCGAGGTGGCGCACAAGCAGCACAAGATCACCGACGAGGACTGGCGCAACCGCGAGAAGTGGGACGCCTACAACATCGCGGTCTGCGAGATGTTCGATCGCACGAGCACGGAGCACGCGCCGTGGACGTTGGTCGAGGCGAACAACAAATACTTCGCGCGGCTCAAGGTGATGCGCACGATGGTCGAGGCCATCGAAGCCGCGCTCTAGTTAACATGAAGTGACCGGCCCCCGAGCGCACGTCTCGTGGGTTACGCCTCAATCGCTAAACCGTGGCGCAGAGCCACATGCGAAAGGGAACCGGTCATGAAGAAAGCTACACGATTCGTCGGG
>JACCTC010000026.1 GCA_013812655.1 Deltaproteobacteria bacterium
TGCGGATGCGGATGCGGATGCGGATGCGGATGCGGATGCGGATGCGGATGCGGATGCGGATGCGGATCGAGCTGTTCCACGACGGCGATGTCTTGCGGCCGATCGAGCTCGCGGTGCTCGACATCCCGTGGAACCGCTGACCTACCGCGCGGCGAGGTGATCGCGCAGCCGGCGGAGCCCGGCCTCGGTCTTCAGGCACATGATCTCGCCGGCGACGCACGCAGCGATCGCGGCGTCGAGACCGAGCCAGCGCGTGCGCGCGCCCTCCTCCATCGGCGAGCCGTCGCCGACGAGCGCGACCTGGCTCGCGGGATCGACCTCGACCGCGACGAAGTAGAACTTCTCGACCATCGAGCCCGGCGACGGATACATCCCGGCGCCGAGCAGCACGATCGCGGCGGGCTCGACGGAGTAGCCCGCTTCCTCGTGGACCTCGTGAGCGGCGCGGGTGCGCAGGCCCGCCTCGCCGTGATCGCCGTCCTCGAGGATGCCGGCGACGAGCTCGGTCAGGAACGGTGTCGGCGTGGCCTCGGGCAGCGGCGCGCGCGTGCTGTCGCGGCCGAACACCAGCGGCGGGCGCAGCCCCTCGCGGACGAGCACCTGCACGCCGCTCGCGTCGCGCGCGTAGATCGCGACGACGACCGCGTCCTGGCCGTAGGGCCGCACCATCGAGTCGCAGACGTACTGCGGCGAGATCGTGCCGTCGGCGCGGCGGTTGCGGAGGCGCAGCCGGCGCAGCGCGAGGAAGCCGCCCGTGCCCACGACCTCGTCGGAGTCGACGATCAGCTCGACGACCGCATCGCCCGCTGGCAGATCAATGCTCACGGCGGTGTCGTCGGAGCGGGCATCGTCGGGGCCGCGGGATCCGAAGGTTCGGCCGAGCCCGCGCCCGCACCTTCGTCGGGCATTGGAGCCGGGCCCGGGGGCGGCGTGGGACCCGGCGCGATGCCGCCGACACCCTTGACCTCGTACTGCTTCATCCGCTCGTAGATCGCGAACTGCAGCTGGTCGATCTTGCCGTGCACCCAGCCGGGGACGCTCGGGTTCTTGACGTCGAGCGGCTCGGGCTTGGGCTGCCCCTTGTTGAAGCGCATCATGATCGGCCGGACCCCGACGACCCAGTTGTCGTCGGCGGGCAAGAGCTCGACGACGAGCGCGAGGTTGACGCTCTGATCGACGAGGTCACGAACGTCATCCGTGCTCGCCGAAACCGCGAGGCCATCGGGCGAGTACCAGCGGCCGACCGTCTGCATGCCGAGCGCCGTCTCGTCCGACTTCTGCAGCTTGTACTTGGACTCGGTCGCGGCCTTCACGGCGGCGAACAGCGTGAGCTTGTCACCCTGGTAGCGCGCCTGCTTGGCCTTCGCGACCTCCTTGCCCGAAGGGCCACACGCCACCAGCACCACGAGCGCGATCAACCCGACAAGAAGCTTTCGCATGCCGCGTTCGTACACCGGCGCGCCCGCACTCGCCAGCGGATCAGCGCGCGACGGCGTGCTGCTTGGCCTGCTCGTGGATCGCGACCGCGAGCGAGTCGACGCGACCGGTCACCCACGGCGGCAGGTTCGGATCGTCGGGGGCGAGCTCCCGCGGCTTCGGGCTGCCGGTCAGCACCTGGAACGTCTTCGGCGTCACCACGACTGCGTGGTGCGTGTCGTCGATCGCGACGATCTCGACGAACAGCGAGAGCATGATCGATCCGTCGCTCATGTTGACGAAGCCGCCCGCTCCCGGCGACTGCCGGCCGCCCTCGGCGCTGTAGACCTGCGACTCCGTCGCGAATCGCCCGTTCGCTGCGTCGATCTCGCCGAGCTTGTAGGTCTTCTGCGTGACCTGCAGCGCGGTATCGAACAACGTCTGCGGCGCCACCGTGTACGTCGCGCTCTTCGCGGTCCGGACCTCGGCGTTCGATGCTCCACACCCGAGCATCGCCACCAACCACACCATCAACATCAGCTTCATGTGCCGACGGTACCGCGGATTTGGCGACCAGCGGTGTCGGCGCCGGGTGCTCACCGCGATCGCTCAGGGCAGCCGCGGAGTCGCCAGCTTCGCGAGCGCGACGAGCTGATCGATCGTGCATGGCGGCTCGGGCACGAGGCTACTCTTCGTGCTGTGCAGCTTGAGATACCAACGGCCCTTCAGCACGCCAACGGCGTACCGGGTGTCCTTGAGCTTGTCGTCCTCGCGCACCGATGACACCGCGCGGTCGCCGAGCCCCTCGATCGACTGCTGTGCGTCGTTGCTATCGATCTTCGTGTAGCCCTTGGCCGCAGCCGCATCGTCGAAGACGTGGAGCTGGACGTGCGCGAGCGGGAACTTCTTCCCGGGGTCGCGAATCGCGCGGTTGCAGTGCATGAGCGGGCTCGTACCCTCCATCGCCGTCGGCACGATCTCGTATGGTTTGCCGCACACCTGCTCGACCTCGGCCGCGGTGACCAGCGTCGCGCAGTCGATCGGCGGAGGCGGAGTCTTCACGGTCGCCGGGGCCCGCGCCGGCTGTGAGGGCTTCATCGCCGGTGCGGATTCGCCCTGCGGCACCGCTGGAGGTGCGGATTTCGCCGCGTCCTCCTGCTTGTTTCCACAGGCCATCAGGAGCGCGAAGCCGACCGTGATGAGGCGATGCATGGGGCTTGATCGCAGCCGGTGGGGGATCGGGTCAAGCGTCGCGCGATGCGGCTTCGAGATCCGACGCGCTCGGCGAAGCCGCCGCCGCCGCGACGCGTCGCGCGGTGCTCGAGGGTGCTAGCTTCGCGGGATGTCGGAGCTGACGGGCAAGCGCGCGCTGGTGACCGGCGCGTCGAGCGGCATCGGCGCGCAGCTCGCGCAGCTGATCGCGGCCGAGGGCGTGCACCTCGTGCTCACCGCCCGCCGCAAGGATGCGCTCGACGTGGTCGCGGCGGCGTGCGCGGCCCGCGGCGTCCGCGTCGACGTGATCACCGCCGATCTGGGCCAGCCCGACGCGGCGACGACGCTGTGGCATGCCGCGACTGCCGGCGGACCGATCGACATCCTCGTCAACAACGCCGGCTTCGGGTACTTCCGGGCGTTCGTCGACGCTGACTGGCTGCGCGATGCCGAGCTCCTGCAGCTCAACATCACGTCGCTCGTCGAGCTGTCGCGGCGATTCGTCGACGCCCGCAAGGCCGACCCCGGGCGCGCCTACCTCGTCAACATCGCGTCGATCGCCGCGTATCAGTCGACGCCGAACTTCGCGGTCTACACGGCGTCCAAGGCGTTCGTCCGCAACTTCACCGAGGCGCTGCACGACGAGCTCGCGGGCTCGCCGGTCTCGGCGACCTGTATCTGCCCGGGCGGCACGCACACCGAGTTCCACGCCGCCGCCGGCGCCGGCGACTATGGCTGGCTGGCGACGCGGTCGATGCTGTCGGCCGAGCAGGTCGCGCGGATCACGCTGGCGGCGATGCGCGCCGGCAAGCGCAACGTGATCCCGGGCGTGATGAACAAGATCTCGTGCTTCGGCGTGCGGCTCGTCCCGCGGCGGTTCGCGTCGTGGATGTCGCGCCGCGTGCTCGGCAAGCCGCGTGCGGGTGCCCTGCCCGCTCGCCCCCCGAGAGCTGCATGACGATCGCTGCGTGATACAGGAGGATCGATGAGCGAAGCCGACAACATCCGGCGCTGGGCTCCCGACGCGCGGGGCACGTACGAGGTCTGGTACACGACGTGGAACCATCCGAAGACCGAGCAGGGCTTCTGGCTGCGCTTCATCACCGAGAACCCGGTCGATGGCCCGCCGCGCGGCGAGCTGTGGTTCGCGCGCTTCGATCCGACGCGTCCCGAGCGGACGTTTGGCATCCACAAGCGGTTCGCCGAGGTCGAGTCCGCGATGTCGCCGTTCGCGCTGATGATCGGTGGCTCGCGGCTCGGGCATGACCACAGCTTTGGCGAGCTGACCGGCGACGGCCACGACATCCGCTGGGATCTCCGGTGGGATGCGTCGTCGCGCGTGCTCCGCCAGCTCCCCGAGGTCATGTACCTGCGCGATGGCCTCGGCGAGACGACCGTGCTGTCACCGAACCCGCGCGTGCCGCTGTCGGGGACGGTGCTTGTCGACGGCGAGGAGCTGTCGTTCGAGCGCGCGATCGCGGGCCAGTCTCACGTGTGGGGCAAGAAGCACGCGTACTCGTGGACGTGGGGACGCTGCGCCGACTTCGCGGGCGCACCGGATGCGTTGCTCGAGATCCTGGCGGTGAAGCTGCAGCGCAGGGGCATCATGCTGCCGCCGATGACGCTCGTCACCCTCGACCTCGACGGCGAGCAGCACCACCTGAACCAGTTCCGCCACGTCACGATGAACCGCGCGACCTGGCAGACCGGCCGCACGACGTTCAGCGCGTGGTCGCCCACCATCAAGATCGAGGGCGAGCTGACCTGCACGCCGGATCAGATGGTGAACGCGCCGTACCTCGATCCCGACGGCACCGAGGTGTTCTGTGTCAACACCGAGATCGGCGACGCGAAGGTCGTCATCTACCGGCGCAGCGGGCTGCGCTGGGTCGAGCATCGCCGGCTCGAGGGCAAGCGGCGCGCGCACTTCGAGATCGGTGGCCGCATGCGCGACCCCGTGGTCCGGCGCGCTCACGTGCTCGTCCCGTGACCGGGAGCTGACGGGTCCTGTGCTAGTGTCCGCCGCGCATGTCGACTGACCGCAGGAAGACCCCGCTCTGGGACGTGCACAAGCAGCTCGGAGCACGTCTGATCGATTTCGGCGGCTGGGACATGCCCGTCCAGTACACCGCCGGCACGATCAAGGAGCACAAGGCCGTGCGCGAGGCTGTCGGCCTGTTCGACGTCTCGCACATGGGCGAGGCGTACCTCCGTGGCCCGCGCGTCCGCGAGGCCGTCGAGCAGCTGACCACGAACAACGTCGCCGCGGCACCGGCCGGCAAGGCGGTCTACACGCTGCTGTGCCGGCCGAGCGGCGGCATCGTCGACGACTGCATCTTCTACAAGCGCTCCGACGACGAGTTCTTCGTCATCGTCAACGCGTCGAACACCACGAAGGACCTCGAGTGGTTCCGCGAGCAGACGCGCGGGTTGTGCGACGTCGTCGATGTCTCCGACGAGACCTCGCTTGTCGCGGTGCAGGGCCCGAAGGCGATCGCGATGGTCGACAAGCTCGCGGGCGGCACGCTCGGGGCGCTCACGAGCTTCACGTTCGCCGACGCGACCGTCGCCGGAGTGCGCTGCGTCGCCGCGCGCACCGGCTACACCGGCGAGGACGGCTTCGAGCTGGCGTGCGCGAACGCCGATGCGCCGAAGCTGTGGACCGCGCTGCTCGAGGCGGCGACACCGCTCGGCGGCCTACCGGTCGGCCTCGGCGCGCGCGACACGCTGCGCCTCGAGGCGAAGCTGCCGCTCTACGGCAACGATCTCGATGACGATCACACGCCGATCGAGGCCGGCCTCGGTTGGGCCGTGAAGCTCGACAACCGCGACTTCATCGGGGCCTCGGTGCTGCGCGCACAGAAGGCGAACGGCGTGACCCGCCAGCTCGTCGGCTTCAAGATCGACGAGTCCGTGCGGGCGTTCGCGCGGCACGGTTACCCGGTCGTCGATCGCAACGTGACGCCGCCCGTGATCGGGACCGTCACCAGCGGCGGCCCCGGCATCTGTGTCGGCGGCGCGATCGGCCTCGCCTACGTGCCGGTCGCCCGCGCGGCGGCCGGTACCCCGCTGACGATCGATTGCCGCGGGAAAGATGTTCCCGCGACCGTGGTCTCCGGCAAGTTTTACAAGCGGAGTTGAGATGACTGGCTTCCCTTCCGATCTTCGTTACACCAATGACCACGAGTGGCTGAAGGCGCAGGGCACGTCCTGGCGCGTCGGCATCACCCAGTTCGCGGTCGATCAGCTCGGCGACATCACGCTCGTCGATCTTCCGAAGGAAGGCGATCTCGTGACGAAGGGCCAGCGGTTCGGCACCATCGAGAGCGTCAAGAGCGTCTCCGATCTGTACGCGCCGGTCTCTGGCCGGGTCACCGCCGTCAACGCCGCGCTCAAGGACGCCCCCGAGAGCGTCAACAGCGATCCGTACGGCGCGGGCTGGATGATCGAGATCGAGGCCGACGAGAGCTCCGAGGTCGACGAGCTGCTGTCCGCGGCCGACTACACGACGCACGTCTCGGCGCAGTAGAGCTACTCATCCATCAGGCAGTACGCCTTCGCGAAGTCCTGCTTCGCGAGCGCTGCGCTGGGGATGCAGAAGAAGATCGGCGCGTCATCGCCCCATCCGAACCCGCTGACGGCGTCCGAGCCGACGCACAGCAGCAGCTGTTCCTTCGCTTCCGGGATGCCCGCGAAGTACGTCGCGATCGCCCAGCCGAGCGCCGTGTGCGTGGGGCTCGTGACCTTGCGTTCGACTGCCTCGTACGCCGTGGTCTCGGAATCGATGAGGCCGAGCTTGCGGATCGCCCCGATCGACGACGGTGGCAACGGTCGCGCGTGCGAGAGCTTCACCGCGGCGGGCTCGTAGTGATCGCGGTCCGGCAGGGTGTCCGGCGGAGCCGTCCGCACGAGCTTGCCGGGGTGCTTCACATAGCGCACGTGTGATGCGATCACTTGCAGGTCGCGGCGCTCGCCGATCACGACTTCCTGGCGTGCGAAGAACCACAGCATGCCCGTCTTCGGCAGCAGCCCGTCCGCGTCGTGCGGCGCCAGGTCGGCGAGGTCGAGCTGGGCGATGAATGCCAGCGGGACGTGATAGCGCCCCTGCTTGTCCGCCGCCGGCAGCGTGCCCTCGTCATACTCGTCGGGCGAGACGACGAAGTCCCGCTTCTTCATGGTCACGAACGGCCACGCGGTCTTGGCGGGCAGGTCCGGCTCGCCGCCAAAGCGCGTCGTCCCCACCGCCGGGTTCTTCGCCCGCTTCGGCTCGAGCTCGATGCGCGTGCGCACGTGATCGAGGATCTGGCCGATCCGGTCATCGGAGAGTCCGGCCTTGCTCAGCCGCTGTGCGAGCGCGGCGTCGACGGACGGGACCGCGAGCTTCGCGACCTTCGTGCCCTTCGCCGCCTTGGCGCCCTTCGCGCCCTTCGTGCCCTTCGCGCCCTTCGCCGGCGCGGACGCCGCCACAGCGTCGGGATGCTGCTTCTCGAGCTTCGCGATCACGGCGCTGACCGCAGACTTGCTTGTACCCTTCAGGCTGTCCCGCAGCTCGCGCAGCGGCGGTAGTGCCGCCGGATCGTCGAGCTCGTCGATCATGCTCAGCGGTGTGGTGAACCGCCATTTGCCGCGCTTCGCGGCACGGCGCACGATCTTCAGCAGCGCGGGCAGCGTGCCGGGGATCTTCGCCTTGCGCAGCATCTCGTAGAAGTAGCCCCACTCCGGCTCGCCCTTGGCCGCAGCGAGCACTTCGAGCTCGCGGACGAGCAACGCCTGCACCTCGGGACGCGCTCGATGCTTGCCGAGGAAGTGTTGCGAATCCGGCGCATGGAGCTCGTGCGGAAGCCATTTCGTCGCGGCAGCGAAGAAGCGTGGATCGATCTCGCCGTCATAGAGCTGGAGCGCGTCCAGCACGTTCTTGGCGGTGTCTCGCTTCGCGAGCAACGGCGAGAGCTTCTTGAATGCATCCGCCGGGGACTCGAGCGCGAGCACGGCCTTCGCGCCGGTCACCCACTTCCAGTGTTCCCACCCGGCCTGCCGGGCAGTCCACTTCACCATCTCGACGAGCGCCGGCTTCGGACCGCGATTCGCGACGACGACCTCGCCGACCTTTACCGTGATCCGCGGGCACGCGTGATCGCGCAGGACCTTGGTCAGCGCGTCCACCGCCTTGCGATCGCCGCCCGATGCCGCGAGTCGTCCGGCGAGCTCCTCGATCACGGCCAGCCGCGCCCGGACCTGGTCCGAGAGCGGCTTGGAGTTCATGAGGTTGATCCCGCGCGACGTGTCCTCGTCGGAGAAGCCCTTCGAGAGCTTCTCCGTCCAGTACAGCGGCTTGATGTCGACGGCCTTCTCGAACGCGGCGATCTGGGTGGCGACCGGCGCCTTGGCGGCCGGCGCCTTCATGGCGGGGATCGACGTCGGAAACGGCAGCTCTTTCATGACGCCGCGACCATATCGCGAGTGTGCGTTCAGCGGCTCAGCAGCCCGGGATCCCGATCCACACGCCGACCGAGCTCGGGATCCGCATCGACACGCCCGCGGTCGCGACCCACGCGTTGCCCTCGGGGCCCGTTGACCACACGTGGCCGGCCTCGGCGAACATGCCGACCGCGGTCGTCCCGAAGTACGTGCCGGACGACGTGCCGCAGCGATCATTCGAGCTGAACTTCGACGTCCCGCCGCCATAGACCTCGGTATCGAGGCGCAGCTTCGCAGCGGCGGCCTTGCCGTCCGTCATCGATCGCAGCTCGCCGCGGCCGCCGAGCGACGTCCGGGTCCGCGCGGTCCGATCGATGAACACCGCGCCGTCGAGGTAGACGCCGTTCGACGTCTGCTCGGTGGTCTTCTCGAACGTCCACCCCGCACCGACATCGAACGCCTGGTCGCGCCGCTGGGTGCCGCTCGCGAGGTGGGTGCCGACCGCGGCGTGCAGGCTCGACGAACCGGGCTCGCTCGCGCGGCCGATCCGCGTCGAGCTGCCGATCTCGCTGCGGGTCGGAGGGATCGCGAACGGGATGATGCAGCCCGGCAGCAGCATGGCCAGAGCGACGAAGCGAGCGATGACGAAACCCGGCAGACGCACGCGGGCCTGTACAGCAAGCGATGCGCCACGCACACGCGGCACGCGAGCGCCGATGATCCGCGCGGTTAGCGCACGACCGCAGAGTGCCGCCGACTCACACGTGCCGGCACATCACGCAGGACACCCGGCGATCGACGATCAGCGAGCGCGCGGGTGGTGTGGACCGTGACTGCGGCCGCGGCTATGGGCAGGCGGCGAGGCAGACCTTGTAGGACGGCGTGAACATCTTCGGGCAGCACTTCGGCGTGCTCCCACCGCACTCCGCATCGCCGTGACACGCGACATCGTTGCAGTTGGTCGTTGCGGCCTTGCACTCGCTGCCGCCGGCGCCCTGGTTGCCGAAACAGCACTTTCCACCGGCGCAGTCCTCCGCGCCGTCGCACTGGAAGTTCTGGGTCGGGCAGTTGCCGGGCGCGACGCAGGTCGTGCTCGCGCCCGTGCAGCAGACCTGGGTGCTCATGCACGTCACCGCGCCGCACAGCGCCCCGATCGAGGCGTCGGCGGCCTGGCCTGGCGAGTCGACCCCCGCGTCGCTTGGCGTGACGTCGCCGGTGGGTGCAGCATCGCGCGGCTTGTCGCCGCCGTCGTCTCCACACGCGGCGATCGCGATCAGCAGCACGCAGGCGGCAAGGAGCTGGCGCATCCTGCGATCGTACGTGAGATCGGCGGACTCGTGTGCGCGATCACTCGACGACGAGCGAGCCCTTGATCATGTCCATGCTGCACGCGTACGTGATGGTGCCAGCATCGGGGAACGTCGTCGTGATCTCGACGCGCTGGTCGAGCGGCAGCTTTCGCTCGATCTGCTTGCCGCTCACCACGAAGTGCACGTCGCTCGCGCAGGTGCGCTCGAACTTGCGCTCGAACACGAGCGTCACCGGCACGCCGCGGCGGACCTTCGCCGTCTTCGGTTCGAAGCCCGCCGCGGTGACGGTGATGTGGACGCGCGTCGGCGCCTGGGCCTGGGCGGGGGCGGTCGTCTTGCTGGGACCGATCGCCCTGGGCTTCGTCGGCGCCGCCGCGCGTGGCCGGGCGCGCAACCCACGGCGCTTCGCCTCGGTCTCGACGAGCTTGCGGACGTCGTCGATCAGCACCTGAAGCTTGCCGGGCGCGCTGCTCCGCTCCATCACGCGCTTGCCGGCGGGATCGAAGATCTTGAGGTGCGGCAGGTCGAACTTGCCGGGCATCAGGTAGCGCTCGGCGGCCTTGCTGTCCCAGTCGACGACGTCGATCTTGCGGACCGCGACGAGCGTCGGGTACTGGCGCGCGAGCTCGACGAGCGCCGGATCGAGCGTCTTGCAGGGCTCGCACCACGTCGCCCAGAAGTCGTAGATCGTGATCTTGTCCCGTACCGGTGCGAGGTCGAGCGCCTCGCCGGGCTTGCCGTGGTCCGCGACATCGACCTTGATCGGCGGCGGTGCGGGCTTCGCGACGTCGGGCTTGGTGACGTCAGGCTGCGCGACGTCAGGCTGCGCGACGTCCGGCTTCGCGAGGTCAGGCTTCGCGCCGTCGGGCTTCGACACAACCGGCTTCGCGACCTCGGTCGGCTGTCCGGACACCGGACCACCAGCGCCGGGCTCGTCGTGCTCGTCACCGTGCTCGTCGTGCTCGTCACCGTGCTCGTCGCCGTGTTTGTCACCCGGCTTGTCGTGCTCGTCGCCGTGCTCGTCGTGCTCGTCGCCGTGCTCGTGGTCGTGATCGGCGTGGCCATGCTTCGGCGCAGCCGGCTTCGCGCCAAAGCTCCACGATGCACCGACCTCGAGGATCGCGGGCATGTCGAGCTGGCCACCGACGGCCTCGGTGATGACCGGAATCTTGAGCGCGAAGTCGATCGCGAGCGAGGGACTGGCGCTCCACGAGCCGCCGGTGACTACCATCGCGTCGAACCGACCGCGGTTGCCATCGTCGGTGGGAGTCAGGCCGTCCCAGCGCTCGGCGGATTCGCGCTGCACCTCGCCACCGACGCGCAGGCTCCACGCCTTGCCGAGGCGGCGGCGGACCGCGAGGCCACCGGCATAGCGATCGCCCGCCTTGTAGCCGTGACCGTTCGTGTAGACGACTTGTTGCGTGAAGCCATAGCCGCCGACCCGCCACGCATCTCGCGTGTACGCGAGGTCCACCGAGATCACCGGGTTCACGGTGCCGGTGCCCATCTGCACGTGCTGGTGCGGCATCGTCTCCGCTTCGGCGGTGAACGGATTCGCCTCGGTGCGCCCGAGCGGCAGCGTGACGCCGCCGCGCAGCGTGAGCCGGATCGGTCCGTCGGCGTGCGAGAAGCTGCCGAGGACCATCGGATCGGCGAGCCCGACGAGGGTCTCGTTGCGATGATGAATGCCCGGCGTGACGAGCTCGACCTCGGAGCCGTCACTCGCGGCGAGGTACTTGATCGACGACGACAGGAACCGCACCGGCGCGACGACCGACAGCCCGAGCTGCTCGGTGAGCCCGACATCGAGCGCGAGCCTCGCCTCGCCGATCGCGAGCTGCTGATCGTGGACGAGATCGATGAAGCCCTGCCCGACCACATCCTCGTGATCGTCGTGCTCGGTGGTGACATAGGTGCCGAGCCACGCCACGCGCAGCACGAGCTGGCCAGGCGCCAGCGTCTCCGTATCGACCTTCCCGACCGGGAGGTTGGGGTTACTTCAACCCGCTCAAGCACCGCCGGCGCGGACCATGCGGGGATCGACCCCGAGCACGGCCGCGGCGACGAGCAACATCTGCCACTTCATCGGCGGACCATAGCGCAGCTGGCCAGCGCCAGCCACGCCACTACGGACATCAGGGCGTCTCTGCGACCCACGCCTTGTACGCGGCCGACTTCTGGAAAGCGTGATACTGCTTGTCCGCCGTCATCGCCGCGATGAGGTCGGCCTTGGCGAGGCCCTGCTCGACCATCGCGCGCAGTCCACGGACCGCCTCGTCGTCGTTCTTCGCGGCGACCGCGGCGTCGACCAGCACGTCGGTGGCAGCCGACAGCGTCGGCTCGGCGGCGACCGCGACCTTGGCATCCGCGAGGGCCTTGTCCGCGTTGCCGGCCGTCAGGTGCGCCCGCGCGCGCATCGAGAGCACGTAGGGATCCTGATCGCTGCGCTTCAGCAGCTCGGTCAGCACCTCGATAAGCTGCGGATACTCGTTGCGCAGCGTGTGGCTATCGATCTGGATCAGCGGCAGCGAGACGTCATTCGGGAACTGCTTCACGAACGCATCCATGTTGGCCTGGTACGTCGCCTCGTCGAGCTTGGCGTCGATCGACAGCCCGAACAGCGCGACCGCCTTGACCTTGGTGCGCAGGCTCGCCGGCACCTCGAGGAATGCCTTGCGCGCGCCCTTGTGGTCGCCGGCCGCGAACAGCTTCGTGGCGTTCACGTAGGACTGCGCGCCGGCCGGATCGCTCGCGAACTTCGCGCCCATCGAGAGCAGCGCGCTCATCATCTCGCCGTTGCGGAACGAGAAGATGTCGACGCCGCTGACCGAGCCGTCGGGCTTGCGCTGCAGCACGACCTCGAAGAAGTTGACGCCTCCCTGGACGATGCCGCGCAGCCGTGGCTTCGGCTCCCCGCCCTCGCGCGCGATCCGCGAGAAGCTGACCTTGGACTCGGTGCCGAGGCCGGCGCACAGCGCGGTGCCGATCGAGATCGGGCCGCCGAGCTTCGCGCGCATCACGGGATCGAGACCCGCCATGCTGCGCTCGTGCATGGCCTTCGAGTCGATGATCGCGTCGATCCCGGCGGCGTCGCACTTGCTCATCGCGGCGGCGAGCTCGCGGCCGAGCTTCTCGGCCTCGGCATCGGTGATCGTGGTCGCGGCTGGCTTGCCGGGGTCGGTGGCCACCAGGTCGCTGACCTTCGGGACCGCCGGTAGCTTCGACGGATCCTCCTTGGGCGCCTCCTTCTTGCCGCCGCAGCTCGCGAGCACGAGCGCGAGTGGGATCAATAGACGCGAGGCGAGCCGGACCGATGACGAAGCATTGCGCATGGCCGCCACGATACCGGGAAAACCGGGGCGCTACCGCGCGGGGCGCAGCATCATCGTATGGACTGGCTCGCGGTCGCGGGCGCAGCGGTGGGAGTCGGCCGCGCACTGGATCCGTAGCTCCGCCGATTGATCGGGGGATCGGAAGCGATCGAACGCGGCGAGTGCGGCGGGTGCCTCTGGACGGCCGAGGCCGGCGAGCGCGGTGGCCTGGGTGCGCAGCAGATCCTGATCGCGCGGGGCGTACTCGAGGCCCTGCGTCGCGGCGGCGAGCGCGCCTGCATTGTCGCCGGTCGAGGCGAGGACGCGTGCATAGATCACCCACGCTGCGGCGTTCTGCGGCGCGCGCTCGGTGCATGCCTTCGCGGGCGCGATCGCGTCCTCCCACCGCCACACCCGTGCGAGCGCATCCGCGGCGACCGCGTCCAGCACCGGCGGGCTCGGCGCTGGCTGGTTGGCTGCCACCGTACGTGCGAGCAGCGTGCGCGACCTCGCGACCAGCGCGAGCGCATCCTCGACGCGGCCCTGCTTCGACGCGACCCAGCCGAGCTGGATCGTGATCATGGCCTGCCCGCGAGCGTCGGGCGCCACGGCGAGCGCGGCCTCGAGCACCGCGCGGGCTTCCTCGAGCCGCTCGGTCACGGTCGCGACGAGCGCCATGCCGTGCTCGTACATGCGCTCCCACGCGGGCCGCGCGGTGCCGAGCTTCGCGCCCTCGCCGATCTCGATCGCGGTCTCGGCGATCAATGTGATCGGCTGCGCCTTGCACGGATCGAGGGCGACATCGCGCGCTCCCTGCGCGCCGGCGATGAACTGCCGACCGGCCGGCGTGCGCGCCTCCTTGCAGACAGCGGCCTGCATCCGCAGCGTGCGACTGCGATGGCGCAGGCGCGCGGTGACGGTCAGCGGCAGCTGTCGGCGCTCGAGCTGCGCGGGGACCTCGAACGCGTAGCGCACGGCCTGGGCCTCGCGCGCGGCGAGCGTCTGCGTCGCGATCTGGGTGCGGAACTTCGCCATCTCGTGCTCCTCGAGGACCTCGCCGTGCTCGTCGACGACCAGCGTGCGCAGCACGTGGGTGTCCTCGTCTTTCGGATCGGTCGCGTGCGACAGCCCCGACGAGGCGAGCCGCTTGCCCGCGCGGTCGGCGACCTCGACCTCGATCCAGGTGTCCTGGATGTCGAGCACGCCGCCCGGGAAGCGATGCCCGACGAGCAGGTTGCGGATCACGACGTCGAGCTCGAGCCGGGTACCGGCGCGGACCGGCGCGCCGTCCGCGGGGAGATGCCACGCGACGCTGCCGTCCTTCGGATC
>JACCTC010000041.1 GCA_013812655.1 Deltaproteobacteria bacterium
TCGGGGCCTCGTTTCGTGTGGAAGTAAGCACCCACAAGACTCGGGAACCCCGATGCTTTATTTCCGGAATCGTCGTCGGGAAATCACGTTTCGGCCCGCGCAGTTACGCGATTCGGGACGGGAACTAGCTAGCTAACGGGCGAGCTGCGTCGCGCGATAGTCGCCCGACTTGGTTCGAGTGAGCACGATCGCGAAGGACTCCTTCGCCGTGCGCACCTGCAGCACGAGGTTTCCCTCGGGCAACCCGCCGCCACCGGTCCCGTATTCGCTTGCCGTCAGCAGCTTCCAGTCCTTCATCGGGCCGGACTCGACGACGAGCCCGCTGTACATGTCCTTGAGGTCGGCTGTCGTCTGCGCGGCGATCTTGCCGCCCGCGTAGAACGGCACCGTCGAGTACTTCACGAGCTTGTCGACCTGCGCGGTCGCGAACGCCGAGACCCACAGGTTCGCCGCGTGAAGCGCCTGCTTGTCGGTGACCGACGTCGCGGGGTTCACGGGCTGCTTCGCGCGGCCGTCGTCAGGTGTCACCGGCTTGGCGTCTGCCGCACCCCCGCGTTTCTTGCCCGGGACCTTCGCCGTGTTGCGTACGAGCTCCCCATCGTCGAGCGTGCTGCCACCACCATCGTCCGGGACGTCGGTGAGGATGTACGGCTCGACGTTGAACGTGCCGCACTGCCGCCAGTTCCGGTAGAAGCCCCAGCGCAGGTAGATCTTGCCGTTGACCGATCGGATCGCCTCGGGCGTCGGTTCGTAGGGCGCAGCCGAGAGCACGGTATCGACCGCGGCGACATCGAACTCGGTCTTGCCCGAGGTCTTCGCGATCGTGACCTTGTGGACCGAGCCATCCGGGTTGACCGAGACCTCGAGGTTGACCCAGAGGTCGGGGTTGTTCAGCGGATAGTCCGCGGCCTTGTCGTCGAGTGCCTCGAGGAAGCCGAAGCCCCACAGCTCGTGGATGCGGCGGTGCATGCGCGCGATGTAGAGCGCGAACGGATGCGCGCGCGTCTTCAGTGCGGTCTGGTTGCCCGGACGAACGTCGGGGACGAAGTTCTCGAGCGAGCTCTTGACGGCATCGAGCTTGCGCTCCCAGCGGCCCTTCTTGCTCGTCATCTTGCGCGCGGCGACCTGGCGCTCCTCGTCGACCTTCTCCTTGCCCATGATCCGCTCGTAGTCGTTGAACGACAGCGGTGTGTTGATCCCGGGCGTGCCCTTCTTGCCGGCCTTGCGACCGCCCGTGCCCTGCTCGGCGACCGAGCCGCGACCCTGGATATCGCGCATCGCGAGGACGCCGGGATCCTTCTGCCCCGTGCCTTCCTGCCCCTTGTCGCCGCCCTCGCCCTTGATCGCGCCTTCGGCTGTCTGCTCGGTGCCCGAGTGATCGGTCTCCTCGACGCGCTCGTCGGTCGTCGGCTTGGTCTCCTCGAGCTGGCGGATCTTCTCGTCCGGGCCGCCGATCTCGGTGCTCGTACGATCGTCGCTCTCCTTCGAAGCGACCTCCTTGCCCTCCGATTCCTTGTCGAGGTTCGTCTCCTTCGCGCGCGACTCCTCGGCGACGTCGCGGTTCTTGTCCGACAGCATCTTCGCGTCGTCGGGAGCCTTGTCCTTGACGTTCTTGTCGTCCTTGACCTCGACCATCGTCATGTTCGGCGGCGGCGGTTGCGGCGGCGGCTGCTTCTTTTCCTCGGGCGGCGGCGGCGGCGGCGGCACCACGGGCGGTGGTAGCTGCGGCGGCGGCTTCGGCGGTGGCGCGAGCGCGAGCTCCAGCGGCTTGTCGAGCTGCTCGGCATCGATCGGCGAGACCGGCGTCGGCGTCAGCGGCTTGACGAGCTCGGCGATGTTCGTCGTGTCCTGCAGCGCGACCTCGATCTCCTTGGGCACGAGCCCGAACTCGACGGCGAGATCGGTGTCGGCGTGGATCGTCAGCGCACAGTCGAGGACATCACCGGCCGCCGCGGTCTCGAGCACGTCGGCGCTGCCGCCGCACGCCGCCAGGGGATCACCGAGATACGGTACGAGCTCGGGCGGTGGCCGCATCGGCTGCTGCTGGTAGCCGCCGAACGTCGAGTCATCACCGAGCACCGCCGTCAGCCGGACCTTGGTGCCCGCCGGCAGCTCGACGTTGCAGCGACCCTGGCTGCACCGCATCAGTGGCGCGCTGTCGCCGACCTTGGTCACCAGGATCTGACCCTGGCCCTCGCCCGCCATGCGGATCGACAGGTTCGGCTGCGGGATCGGCCGCGTCACTTCCCATGCGATGAACACGGCTGCCTGCGCTGTCAGCGAAATCGCTACCGCGGGGAGCAGCAGCCATCGACTGCGATATGCGCGAGCGTTGGCCACCGCGATGTCCAGTTTGACATACCAAACGCGGATTGGTTGTCCCGAATTGCCCTGACATATCCATGTCTAACGCGGCGTTCACGTCGCGCTGCGGCAGGCCGGAAAGAGCTCGATCGCGGCGTCGAAATCGATCCGGATTCAGCGGACCAGATTGCCGCTCGGCGCTAGAGCTTGCGGTAGATCCCGACGACGATCCCGATGATATCCACGGACTTGAAGTCGGACTTGAGCACGATGATCGGGTCCATGTTGGAGTTCGCCGGCTGGAAGCGGATACGATCGCCCTCGGGGTAGTACCGCTTCACGGTGGCCTCGCCCTCGATCATCGCGACCACGATCTCGCCGGTCTTGGCGACCGCGGTCTTCTTCACGAAGACGTAGTCGCCGTCGAAGATGCCGTCCTCGATCATCGACTCGCCGACGATCCGCAAGCCGAACACCTCGCGGTGCCCGCCGATCAGCACGCGATCGACGCGCACGGTATCGGTCGCGTGCTCGATCGCGAGGATCGGCTGGCCTGCCGCGACGCGCCCGAGGATCGGGATCTCGGCCATGTCGTCGTCGGAGTCCGACACGAGCTGGACGCCATCGCGAAGCGGCGCGTTCATCGTTCCCGTGCCCATCGGCGCGCGCCGCAGCGGCACGACCTCACCACTGCCATCCGGCAGCACGGGGCGCATCGCGCGCGACTTGAGATCCTCGCGGCGCAGGTGACCCTTCTTCTCGAGGGCCTTGAGGTGATCGTTGACGCCGTTGGTCGAGCGAATGCTGAAGTGCTCGCCGATCTCGCGCAGCGTCGGCGGAAAGCCCCGCTCGACGATGGAGGCGGAGATGAAGTCGAGGATGTCGCGCTGCCGCTGGGTGAGTGCGTCGGCCATGTCCACCTGGTTGTGAGTGCCCGTAGAGATCGGTACTGAACGGAATCACCGTACTGAACGCATCATCACCCTGTCAATTTTTCTCCTGCAAATTCTCACGCCTATAGAAGTCGCGACGTACGATCCCTCCCGTGAGCTGGCTTTCCGTGGTCCTCGCGAGCGTCGCGGGCCTCGCGTCGATGCGCAGCGCGATCGAGCGGGGTGACGTCGACGAGGCGGCCCGCCAGGGCATGCTCGCCGGGCCCGTCGTGATCGAGGAGGCGCTCGCGGCCCCCGATCGACCTGCACGGCTTGCCGCGATCGTCGCTGCCC
>JACCTC010000073.1 GCA_013812655.1 Deltaproteobacteria bacterium
CGCATGGGCCCTGTGCGCGAACGGGCAGGCCGCCGCCGCGCTCGATCAGCTGCACCAGCTGCGCGCGCGGACCGCGGCTGTCAACAGCACGCCGCTCGGCCGGTACGTCGCGGCACGCGCCGAGCACCTCCAGTTCGAGCATGTCGCGGGCGCGACCGGCGCGATCCCCGCGCTGGTCACCACGGCCGACCTAGCGGTCGTCACGCTCGCGAGCGGCCGCGGTGCGGCGACGTGGCTTCGCGGCACCTCCGAGGCGCAGCTCTCGGCCGCGCAGGCGCGCGCAGCGATCGGCGAGCATCGCGAGATCACGGCGCGCTGTCTCGCCGGCGCACTCGCCGCGCTCGATGCAGCACCGGGCTTCACCGATGCCGCGTACCTCGCCGGCCGGCTCGCCGTGAAGGTCGGGCTCGTCGCGCCGGCACGCTCGATGTTCGACGCGATCGCACCACGGATCGCGGGTCGTCCAGATGCCGAGAGCTTCGAGCGCGATCGCAAGGACCTCACCGATCCGGCGAGCGCGGTCGCGGCCGCCAAGCAGCCGCCGCTGCCCGGCGCCGGCAAGCGCTCGCGCAGCCTCAAGGTCCTGTAGCTCGCGTCGAAATGCCGGCGTAGGTATTCGCCCGATGGGCGCGCGAACTCCCGCGCGTGTGATCATCAGCGCTGGAGTCAGAACGTGAAGACGTAGTTGACCTTGAACTCGTCGCCGAGGCCGATGGGCGGCAGCTCGAGTGCCTGCATGATCCCGCGGACGCAATCATCGAACGCCGCCGGCAGTGGGGTGCCATCCGTACTTTCCAGCGCCGACGCATCGATCAACGTCCCGACATCCGGATCGCCGATCAGGGCGAGGTCGGCCTTGAAGCCGAGCACCTTGGTGGGGGAACGGTCGACACACTCCGAGACGTGCGCCTTGACCTCCCTGAAAGCTGCTTGCATCTGCACGAGCACCTGATCGGGCGTCTGCATGTCCACGCCCGAGGCTGGCCGCGCCTCGGCAGGTGCAACAGGCGCTGTGGCTGCGGCTCGTCGAGCCCGGGCGGCCGCGATGCGCTCCATGAGCTGCCGGCGTTGCTCGACCGCGTTGGCATGCCGGATCACGCGCTTCGGTGAGCGATCGGCGGCCGGTGTCCCGCTCGCGGCGCTTCGCCCGGCGGGCCCGCGCGCCGCGTTCGGCACCTCTTGTGCGCTCGGTGCCGCTGCTCCGTCGTCGTTCGACGACTGCGACCACCACCATCCACCGCCAACCGCCAGGACCACGATCACCACACCCACCGCCACTCTCTTCATGGTTGATTGCGATGGTATCTGGCTGCTGATCCGCTCGCCATCACCACACCGGTAGATGCTGTGCATTCAGCCTGAACGCGGCGACGCACGCTCGGTCGCCTCGATCTCCGGATGTTCGGCGAGGAGCGCGATCTCGAACGTCGCGCAGGGCGCCGCACTACGTACTGCGCCACGTCATTGCGCCATGCGATCGCACTGAGCGGCGCTGTGGCCGTGTTGCGGCGCCGCGCTACGGTTTGCGGGCTGGCTCGTGGACTGGGCCGAGAAACGGCCTGGCGTGCGTGTGCTCGTCGTACCACTTTCCACGAGCCAGCCTCGCGACCGGTGTGCCGCACGACCCTCGGGATATACTGGGGCGTGAGCTCACGCGAGGACTGGCAGCGCCGCTTGGGCCCGCTATACGGCGGGGCCGTCGCGCTCGTCCACTCGACGCCATGGCGGTGGCCGACCGAGGTCTCCGACGATGCGCGCTCGCCGGGCTGGGTCGTCGCGCTCGGCGTCCCGATCGGGCTCGTCGCCTGGCTCGTGGCGTCCGCGCTGCGTGTCGCCGGGCTCCCGCACGGCATCGCGGTGCTGTTCGGGCTCGCGGCCTTGTCGGTGGCCTCCGCAGCGATCATCGAGCGCGGCGTCGCCGAGCGGGTCGACGAGTGGGATGGCCGGCGCACGAACGGCCCGGCGTCGGTGCTGACCCTGGTGTTCCTGACGCTGATCCGCGCCGCTGCGGTGATGAGCGTTCCCGTCGATCACTGGCTGTTCGTGTTCCTCGCGACGGCCGTCGTCGGTCGCTGGGCGGCCGTGTTCCTCCAGGCGCTCGGGGACCCGATCGCGGACGCCGAGAAGCGTTCGCTCGTCGCCCAGCCAGCACCGGCGTGGCTGATCGCCGCGCTCAGCCTCGCGGTCGCCGCGCTCGCGGTCTTCGCGCTCGGCAAAGCGGGGGTCATCGTGCTCGCACTCGCGACGCTCGCGGCGTTTGTCCTCGGCCTCGTCACCCAGAAGGGCGAGGGCGGACTGACGTCGTCGACGGTCGCGCTCGCGGCTGCGATCGGCGAGCTACTCGTGCTGCTCGTCGCGACGGTCTAGTCGTCCCACAAGGGGACTCCTCCGCGCGCAAGGAGTTTTCCATCGGCGCTGCGCGCCGACAGAAAAGCTGTTTTTTGCGCTAGTCGTCGCCGCGCGAGGTCGTGGCCGCATCGGCCGGCGGTCGCGGATGCAGCTCCGCGAGCGTGGCGCCCCAGCTGCCGCTTCGCTGGTCGGCGAGCGCGAATGACTTCACGGCAGGATGCTTCTCGAGCACGCCGTGGACGATCCGTCGCAGCGTGCCGGTCCCCTTGCCGTGGATGATCCGCACCGTGGCGAAGCCAGCCTCCTGCGCCGCGAGCACGTACTCGGCGACGAGGTCGGCGCAGTCCCGCGGCTGGAACGTGTGCAGATCGAGCTCGTCGCGGAGCGCTGGAACGGTCTCGGCGAGCGCATCGGCATCGTCATCGTCATCGTCATCGCCGGCGGCATCGGCGTCGGCGGCGATATCGGCATCGCTCTCGGGCGCGGGCTTCCGGCGGAACCAGCTCCAGATCATGATCAACCCGGCCAGTGCGGCCCGACGGGCACGAACGGGATGATCCGCGAGCGCAGGCGCGCCGGCACGCGAGCATCGAGCAGCGCGCCGATCTCGTCGGGACGATAGACCTGCGAGAAGTGCATCATCACGATGTGCTCGTTCTCGAAGCGCTCGGCGCGCTCGATGATCTCGTCGAGGTGGATGTGACAGCCCGCGCGCGCGTGCTCGAGCGACTTGCGCTCGTCGAGGAACGTGCACTCGACGATCAGCACGCGCGCCTTCAGCAGCTCGGGCGAGTGATCGAGCACGGACACCAGCGTGTCGGTCGCGTACGCGAGCTCGAGGCGCTCCTCGTAGTCGCTGACGTTCTCGCCCGCCCGCCGGCGCGCCGCGATCTCGGGACCGGCGAGCCCGATGAGGTCGGCGCGCAGCTTCGCGATCTTGCGCACGATGATGTAGCCGAGCGACGGCACCGGGTGAAACGTGCGGACCGCGCGGACCAGCAGATCGGCGCGCAGCGCGACCTCGTCACCGGGTGACATCCCGATCGCCTCGATCGCGAGCGGGAACCGCTGGAGCTTCGACAGTGCCGCGAGTGCCGCGGTCAGGTCATCGACGATCTCGTTCGGCATGACGACACGCGGCGGCTTCTGCTTGCCGTGGAGCGCCCGGATGCCGAGCAGCGCCGGCAGCGCCCCGATGTGGTCGGCATGCCCGTGGGACAGCAGGATCGTATCGATCGGACCGTGCGACCGCGGCGACGCCCCGGCGTCGAACAGCAGGCCAAGCTCGGGCACGGACAGCGAGGTGTAGACGCCCCCGACGGAGATCCCGCGTACCGTGTACGGGCCGGCGGTGACCGTCGTCAGCATCGCGCCAGTATACGGGGTGCTCGCGGACTGCGGTGGCGGCAGGGCCGCGTGGTAGGATTTCGCCGCGCATGTTCTGGTACTCGCTCCTCGCTGTCGTCGCGATCCTGTTCCTGCTGTCGGTATCGCTGCCGGTACCGCGTCGAGTCTGGGCGCTCGTCCTCTACACGGCCAAGTACTTCTGGCTGTGGGTCGCCGACGCGCTCGGCCTGCGCAAGATCTGGTTCAAGGTGACCGGCAAGGGCGACAGGTTCCAGCCATTGACCCGCCCGATGCTGTTCCGCATGTGGTGCGAGGACATGGGCCCGACCTTCATCAAGTTCGGTCAGATCATCGCGTCGAGCGCGGGCATGTTCCCCGACGCCTACGTCAAGGAGTTCCAGAAGGTCCTCGACCGCGTGAAGCCGTTCCCGTTCGCGGATGTCGTGCGGACGCTCAACGAGGAGCTCGGCGCCGAGAAGGCCGCCCACCTGATCGACATCGAGCCCAAGCAGCTCGCGTCCGCATCGATCGCGCAGGTTCACACCGCGAAGCTGCGCGACGGAACCCTCGTCGTGATCAAGGTGCAGCGCCCCGGCATCATCGGCCGCTGCATGGCGGACATGAAGCTGATGCGCATGCTCGCGAAGCTCGTGCAGCGGTTCCGCAAGAATGCCGATCTCGCGAACCCGGTCGGGGTCGTCGACGACTTCACGAAGACGCTCAGCGAGGAGCTCGACTTCCGCAAGGAGGCCGCGAACCTCGACAAGTTCAACGAGATCATGCGCGAGCTCGGGCACAAGCACATCCACGCGCCGGTGCCGCACCACGAGTACACGACCCGCAAGATCCTCGTCATGGAGCGGTTCAACGGCCTGCGCGTCGACCGCTTCGAGGAGATCAAGGCCCGCGGGATCGACGGCGAGACCAAGCTCGTCGACGGGCTGCGCGCGTGGTTCCAGTGCGTCGTGTTCTACGGCTTCTTCCACGGCGACGTCCACGCCGGCAACCTGATGCTGCTCGACGACGACACGATCGGCTTCCTAGACTTCGGGATCGTCGGCCGGTTCGACGACAAGGCGCGCTACCTCGTCACCGACTACATGATCGCGTTCGCGTCCGGCAACTACAAGCGGCTCGCCGAGATCATCATCGAGATGGCCGGCAAGCCCGACAACCTCGACATGGATGGGTTCGTCGGCGATCTCGGCGAGACCTATCGTCCCCTGCTGACGCTGTCGTTCGGCGAGGTCAACTACTCCGAGTTCTTGCCGGGCATCCAGCGCACCGCGACTCGCCACCAGATGCGGATGCCGAACGAGTTCATCCTGATCACGAAGCAGCTCCTGTACTTCGATCGCTACGCGAAGTCGCTCGCGCCCAAGCTCAACGTCTTCACCGATCCGCGCCTCGTGCTCGGCATGATGCAGGACATCCAGAAGGCGCGGATGCAGGCCGACGCCAAGCGCGCCGCAGCGCCGCCGACGTGACCGGTCGCTGACAGTTCAGCCGAAGCGTTCGTCGACCGTCTTCGCGCGCTTCTCGATCTTCGGGCGTACGCCGTCATCGAGGAAGCGCAGGAAGATCATCAGGTAGTTCGCGCGCTCCGTATCCATCGGCCGGAACGAGATGCCGACCTGGAAGGCCTCGTCGACTGTCGTGCACCACGCGACCCGTCCTGGCACTCGCAGCGGCTCGGACTGGCTGTCGTCGTCGAACACGAGCTGGAGGTCGACCTCGATCTCGCTGCCCACCTCGATCGAGTCCGCGAGGTCCGCACACAGCCCCCCGCGCGACAGGTTGGTGGTGCGGCCCTGGTACGCCTTGCCCTTGACCTTGAACGTCACCGCCGCTTCATGCGCGTAGCGGGGATGGGCACGTTCCGGTTGGCTCACGTAACGACAAGCTTCGCTGGCCTCGTCAGGCATTGGCAAGTTTTAGCGGAGGTGTCCCACGCGCGGAGTCGTCCGAGTTTCGGACGCACTGCGGCGTGACCGGCCCAACTGCTCGGAAAACCAGCCGTCGGTGAGTGCATCGAGCTCCGCCGCCGCCTCGTCGGCGCGTGATTGCCACCGAGAAGTTCGGAGAGCCGCGGTCGCGGTGCGCCGCCACTGGAAGTACGTCCGGATCACCCGGCTCGCGAGCCGCCCTCGCTCGCGCCGCCGCGCGATGCTGACCGACGCGATCTGCATCTCGCGGCCATCGAACAGAAGGCGGTCGAGACGCCACGTGGCGCGCACCTCGAACGTGCGACCGCGATCGACCTCCGGATCATCGTCCTTCCAGCTCGCGTCCCATCCGGTGCGTACCGTCAGCCACGGCACCAGCCCTGCGACGCGCGCGCGCCGACCCCAGCTCGGAGTCGGGTCGCGATCGAAACCAGCTGCGGCATACGCGGCGGCGAGCACCTCGCCGATCGGTGGAGCCGCCACGACGAGCGCCGGAGCCACCGCATCGAGCTCGGGCTCGAACAGCGACGCGTCCTCTCCGGCGTGCTCGGAGCTCTCGACGTCTTCCTCGCGGTCAACGCGGTCGCGGTCGCCTCGGTCAGCGTGGACGGCAGACGTGGGCAGGACGCCCGCGAGCAGCATCAGCACGAGGATGATGGTCAATGGCGGATGCATCAGTGCCTCCACGTCGCGACGAGCCACAGCTCGTGCGCTCGGGTCATGGTCGAGCTCGCGCCGCCAAATCGTGCTGCGCCAGTGCGGACGTCGGTCGCGCGACGCCAGCCGATCGAGACGTCGAGACGCCCCCACGGCGACGGCCGGCGCCGCTGCGTGATGTCGTCGAGCACCTCGCGGTCGACCGCGCCGCTCACCGCAGCCAGCGAGTCATCGGCGATCGTCGCGCCAGCATCTGCCCAGCTGCGCGTGATCTCGTCGTCGACCGCTAGCTCGCCAGGCAGCTCGTCGGGGAGCTCGTCCATCACCTCGTCGTCGAGGGCGCCGAGGTCACCGCCGTCAACCGCCATCGAGCTGCCGTCACGATCACCATCGGGAAGGGGAGGGGCGGCCGCCGCGCGGGCGGCGAGCGCGATCAACACTGACACCACGGTGACAACGATCCAGCCGAGGCCGGTTCGCGGTCGGTTGCGTGCCTCGGCAGCCGAGCGTACGGTGCGAACGTGGCGGTGACGCTCACGGATAATGCTCTCGCGGTGCTCCGCGCGCGCTACCTCGTTCGCGAGGGTGGCGTCGTGGTGGAGACGGCGGAGCAGCTCTTCCGGCGCGTCGCACAGCATGTCAGCGCTGCCGAGGCGCGGCTCGGGTACAGCGCCGACGAGATCGCCGAGGCCAGCGCGAGCTTCGAGCGGATGATGGCGGCGCTGGAGTTCATCCCGAACTCGCCGACGCTCATGAATGCCGGCCGACCACTCGGCCAGCTCGCGGCGTGCTTCGTGGTCCCGGTCGACGATTCGACCAGCGGCGTCTTCGAGGCCGTCCGCTGGGCCGCCGAGATCCAGAAGACCGGGGGCGGCACCGGCTTCTCGTTCTCCCGCCTCCGCCCGGCCGGTGACCTCGTCGCCTCGACCGGCGGTACCGCGTCGGGCCCGGTCTCGCTGATGCAGGTCTTCGATGTGGCGACCGAGGCGATCAAGCAGGGCGGCACTCGACGCGGTGCCAACATGGGCATGCTCCGCGTCGACCACCCGGACATCCTCGAGTTCATCGCGCTCAAGCTCGACCCCGCGCGGATGCGCAACTTCAACCTCTCGGTCGCGGTGACCGACGCCTTCATGGCCGCCGTCCGCGACGGCACCACCTACGACCTCGTCAACCCACGCACCGGCGTCGCCACCGGCCAGCTCGACGCGCGCCGTGTCCTCGACGCCATCGCGAACGCCGCATGGGCCATCGGCGACCCCGGCATGGTCTTCATCGATCGCATCAACGACCATCAGCCGACGCCCCAGCTTGGTTCGATCGAAGCAACAAATCCGTGCGTGACCGGCGACACCCGGGTCTGGGTCGAGGATGTCGGGCTCGTCGCGATCCAGGACCTCGTCGGGCAAACGCCAAAGATCGCGACCCTCGACGGAGAACGCGTCGTGTTCCGGCAAGCGACGCAGGTCATCCGCACCGGTATGCGCTCGATCTTTCGTCTCTCGACGGTCGAAGGCCTCGAGCTTCGTCTCACCGGTGATCACAGGGTCAGCACCGCTCGCGGTGATGTGGCCGCGAAGGAGCTCGTCACCGGTGATCGCGTTCCGATATTCCTCGCGACCCCGAGCGATGTCGCCACCGCTTCGATCGCGGCCTTTCAAGGCGACCTCGTCCGTTGGGCTACTGTCCGATCGCTCTCGCTCGAGGGCGAGGCCGAGGTGTTCGACCTCACCGAGCCTACGACGAGCCACTTCTTCGCGAACGGGCTGCTCGTTCACAACTGCGGCGAACAGCCGCTCCTGCCGTTCGAGTCGTGCACGCTCGGCAGCATCGACGTCGGTAAGCTCGTCGATGATCGCGACTTCGACTGGGCGCGACTGCGGACGATCATCCACGATTCGGTGCGATTCCTCGACGACGTCATCGAGGCGAACCGCTATCCGCTCCCCGAGATCGAGCGTTCGACCAAGGCGACCCGCAAGATCGGGCTCGGGATCATGGGCTGGGCCGATGCGCTCGCCGCGATCGGAATCGCCTACGACTCCGAGGAGGCACTCGCGCTCGCTGATCGGATGGCGACGTTCCTCGAGGACGAGTCGCTGGCAGCCTCGAGCGCGCTCGCCGAGCGGCGCGGCGCCTTCCCGGCCTGGGCCGGGTCGCGGTGGGAGGATGCCGGGCACCGACCGCTCCGCAACGCGACCACCACCACGATCGCGCCGACCGGCACGATCAGCATCATCGCCGGCTGCGCGAGCGGGATCGAACCGCTCTACGCGCTCGCGTACCGGCGCAACGTCCTCGATGGTGCCGAGCTCGTCGAGATCAACCCGGCGTTCCGGCGCGTCGCCGCCGATCGCGGGTTCGGATCGCCGGCGCTGTTCGAGGCGATCGCCGAGCACGGCGGGGTCCGCGGGCGCGACGAGGTCCCGGCCGACGTCCAGCGCAGCTTCCCGACCGCTCACGAGATCGACGTCGCCACCCACGTCCGGATGCAGGCCGCCTTCCAGCGACATGTTCACGCTGCGGTCAGCAAGACCATCAACCTCGCGAAGACCGCGACTCCTGCCGATGTGAAAGGTGCGTACCAGCTCGCGTACGAGCTGGGCTGCAAGGGAATCACCGTCTATCGGGATACCAGTCGCGAGGGGCAGGTCCTCGTGACGGGTGCTCGGGCGGTGGTGGCGAGCAGCGCGGCGTGCTGTCCGGAGTGCAGCTCGGTGCTGATCGTCCAGAGTGGTTGCCGGTTGTGCCGCCACTGCGGCTGGTCGGTCTGCGGTTGACATCGCGACCAGCCGGTCAGCAAGCGCCAGGCCGCGCGTGTGCGATCACGATCCCGCGCGGTTAGGACTCGCTTCGTCCGCCGGTCGGACCGCAGCGTCCGGATGTCGGCCGGACACCGGACGCGCGCCGGATGCGAGCGCCTGCCGAAACAGCAAAGAGCCCGGGCCGATGAGGGCCGGGCTCCGCTTCGATCGACCAGTGAGTGAGCTTAACGACGACGACGACGACGAGCCGGGCGCGGCGCGACGGCAGCGGCCTCGAGCTCCTCGAGGTGCTCGAGCATGCTGATCATCGTGTTGCGAGTCGCGGCATGCGGCTCGTTCGTGATCGCGCGACCGAGGCTGATGCGCAGCTCGGCGCGAAGCTCGGACTCGATCAGGCGGTACGTCCGGAGGGCTTCCTCGGGGTCGTAGTGATTGAGATCGGCCTCGCAACCCGTGGCGGCAATCCAGACGGCTGCAAGCGCTGCGGCACGGCGGCCGGGCTGCGAGATCGCGAACTCCTTGACGGAGGACCGCAGGCGCTGGCGAACCAGCGGGACTGGCGGAAGAGCGACCAAACCGTCGTTGTCGTCATCGGGCCGACGGAGGACAGGGCGTGTCATTGACTTGTCGGTTTCCATGGCTTTTTTGTCCTGGTCTCGCAGCGAAAACCTTGGTTTTCCCCCTCAAGGTTGCGCTGCGATGGACCGCGACCTTGCCCGATCAGTTTTTAGAAAGCGATGAAAATACGCAGTGCAAACACACATAAATCGGGTGGTAACCCAGTGCTAACCCGAATGGTCCTCAGAATTAGCCCGAGCAGGGTTCAAGAGTCTCCAGCACGCGATGCGCGAGCGTATCACTGCCTCATCGAGGCGCCATGTTTTGGTCATTCGCCGTCGACGATCGACGACTCCGGATCGCTCGCGATCACGCCATCGATCCGGCGCGCGAGGAAGTCCCGAATGGTCGTGTCGACGAGGTGCGGACGTTCGATAGGCGCGGTGTGCGAGGCGTTGGGGATCTCCAGAAGCTCGCTGCGCGGGATCGCCGCCGCCATCGCCCGGCTCCGCTCGGGTGGCGTGAAGCCATCGCGCCCGCCCGCGACGACGAGCACCGGAACGCTGATCGTCGGCAGCAGCTCGTCGGTCGAGTGCTGACCGGCCGCCGACAGCATCGCGACGAACAACCGCGAGTCGATCCGCGCCATGCCCTCGAGGTACGGCATGAAGTCCGCCGGCTCGATGAGCTCGCGCCGGATCTCGAGGCGGCTCGCGACCTCGTAGGCGAGCCGGGTCGGGAGCAGCGTCCGGGTGACCCGATTGATCACGTTCGGGACGCGCTGGATCCACTTCTGGATCGTCGGCAGCAGGTCCTCGAGCATCGCCGAGCCGCGAAACGTCTTCAGTGGATGTGACGAGGCGCCGCACACAAGCACGAGTCCGGCGACGCGATCCTGGTGGCGCCGGTAGGTCTCGAGCGCGACCTGGACGCCCATCGAGTGACCGATCAGGACGGTGCGCTCGACCAGCGCGTCATCGAGCACGCAGGCGACATCATCTGCGAGGTCCTCGATCGTGACCCGCTTGGGGTCGCGCGGCGGTGGCGTGCGGCCATGACCGCGATAATGAGGGTGGAGACCGAAGCGATCTCCTAGGTCGTCGCGCAGGTAACGCCAGACGTACCCGTCGCATCCGATCCCGTCACACAACAAGACAGGGGTCTGCGCCGTGCGCTCACCCCACGATTCATAAAACAGCGAGCTGCCATCGCTCGTGGCGACGGCATATCCCCACGCAGCTTGTACGGAACGCGAGCTGTCCACGCTCGAGTCGCGTCAGCTACGCGATTTCTTTCTCGTCTTCCTCGCCCGGGAACTCGTTCACCGAGGGGTATTTCATGATCTCCTTGCGGGCGATCTTCCATGCCTTCTGGACGATCCACGATAGGGACCGGTCCTGCCGGGTCGCTTCGTCTTGGATTTCCTTCAGCATGTCTTCAGGAAAATACAGGGACTGCTTGCGCTTATCCGATCCGGCCATATCGCAGATCAGTCTCTGTGAGTGCCTACACGGTGTCAAGGCGTCCGCCGGTGTAAGAGGTAGACGATTGAACAGCTTGTCAGTCCACCTTCCGATCACTATCCTACCGCGCTTTCTGAAACGATCACCTTCAGTCCGTTGGGGGGAGAACCCGTGAGCACAGCGACCGCGACGCAATCCAAAGCACTCACCAAGAAGGAGCTGAAGAAGTTTCAAGAGCTGCTCGAGGAGAAGCGCAAGGTCGTGCTCGAACGAGCACGCCAGATGCTCTCCGAGGGCATGGTCCTCGACGCGAACGATCTGCCGGACGAGATGGATCTCGCGTCGAGCGAGTACATCCAGTCGTTCGAGTTCCGGCTGCGCGGGCGCGAGAAGAGCCTGCTCTCGAAGCTCGATCTCGCGCTCAAGAAGATCGACGACGGTACGTTCGGGATCTGCGAGATCTGCGACGAGCCGATCGGCAAGAAGCGCCTCGAGGCACGCCCCGAGACGTCGCTCTGCATCAAGTGCAAGGAAGACCAGGAGCGCGAAGAACGCACGATGGGCTGATCCGTTCAACGGTCAGTTGATCGATCTTTAGGGGAACGAGCCTGGTTTTTCGAGGCGTCGCGAGACCTCTGGTACCGTTGATGCCATGGCCGATTCCGATCCGGACCGCCGGAAGTTTCTGCAGATCGCGACCTGCGCGATCGGTGGCGGCGTCGGCCTCGTGGTCGCGGTGCCGGCCCTCCAGCTGATCAGCGATCCCGCCGGCAAGCAGACCATCACGTCGCCGAGCGCGCCGTTCGATCTCGGACCGGCCGAGCGGTTTCGCGTGGGCGAGCCCCCGCGCAAGATCGAGATCGTCGCGCCAGTGATCCAGGATGCGTGGACCGCGGCGCGCGACGTCGTGCTCGGTGCCGCGTGGATCCGCCGCGTCGGCCCCGGCGCGAACGAGATCGACGCGCGATCCGCGACGTGTCCCCACCTCGGCTGCGCGGTCGGCTGGGACGCGGCGCGCGGCAACTACCTGTGCCCGTGCCACGACAGCCGGTTCGCGGCGTCGGGTGACAAGCTGACCGGCCCCTCGGAGCGCGGCCTCGACGCGCTGCCCGTGCAGATCGTCGAAGGCCGCCTGAAGCTGACGTGGGAACGCTATCGCACCGGCCAGTCGACCAAGGAGCGGCTGTAATGGTCAACCCCGTGACGTGGTTGCGCGAGCGCACCGCGCTCACTGCGACGGCGCCGGGGACGATCGAGGGTGGCGCCTCGGTCGCGTACGTGTTCGGGACCGTCCTCGTGTTCCTGCTGCTCGTCCAGGGCATCACCGGCGCTGCGCTCGCCGCGTTCTACAGTCCGTCGTCGACGGATGCCTGGGCCTCGGTGGCCTACGTCCAGGACCAGGCCGCGCTCGGGTGGTTCGTGCGCGGGCTGCATCATCATGGCGGCTCGGCGATCGTCGTGATCGCAGGGATTCACCTCGTGCAGACCGCGATCGCCGGGGCCTACAAGAAGCCGCGTGAGCTGGTGTGGTGGCTTGGCATCCTGCTTCTCGTCGTCGTGCTCGCGTGGGCGGTGACCGGCATGATCCTGCGCTGGGACCAGGAAGGCTACTGGAGCAACCGCGTCGAGGTTGGCATCGCGGCCGGCACGCCGATCATCGGCGATCAGATCCAGAAGCTCGCGCTCGGCGGCAACGACTACGGCAACCTGACGCTGACCCGGTTCTACGCGCTGCACGTGATCGTGCTGCCGGTGATCGTGACGCTACTGACGATCGGCCACATCGTGCTCGCCCGCCGGCACGGCACGACGCCGATGCGCAAGCGCGCGGCGGTACGCCGGTGGCCGCACCAGAGCCTGCGTGACGTGATCGCGATCGCGATCGTGTTCGCGATCCTGATCGCGTTCGTGGTGTCGAGCGGCGGCGCGAGCCTCGCGGCTCCCGCGGATTCGACGCAGCCTTACGATGCGCGGCCGCTCTGGTACTTCCGCTGGCTGTTCGAGCTGCGCGAGCTCGCGGGCAGCGCCGAACAGCTCGTCGCGATGCTGGCACCCGCGGTCGTCGGAGGCTTCCTCGTTGCACTGCCGCTGCTCGATCGCGGCTCCGACCGCGCCGTGCGCAGCCGCGCTTTGTGGCTCGGCGGTCTCGTCGGGATCCTCGGTGTGATCGCCGGGCTGACGCTGATGTCGTTCGTGCGCGACGGCAACAGCCCCGAGCTCGCGGAGCGGATCGCGAAGGCCGAGACCCGGGCGCATCGCGCGCGCACCCTCGCGAAGACCTACGGGGTGCCGGCAACCGGCGGCGCCGACATCTGGTCGATGGCACCGATGTGGCGCGCGCGGACGCTCTACGCGCAGCGCTGTGCGAGCTGCCACGACGAGGCGAGCAAGGATCGCAAGGGTCCGATCCTCGCGCCCGGGCACAAGAACCGCGCATGGATCACCGCGTTTCTCCAGGAGCCCAGCGGCGACCGGTTCTGGGGGCGGACCAAGCTCGCGAAGACCGAGGCGGCGATGAAGCCCGTCGAGCTCAAGCGTCCGGAGCTCGACGATGTGGTCGAGCTGATCTACGCGGAGGGCGGTGCGGCCGACGTCGATCCGGCGAAGCGAGCGCGCGGCGTGACGCTGTTCGAGAGTGCGTGCAGCGACTGTCATAGCCTCGCCGAGGGCGTCAGCGGCTCGGGACCGAACCTCGCCGGGACGGGCACGCGCGCGCACTACACGAGCTTCATGAGCAACCCGAAGTCGGGTGTGCACATGGGCGCCGACAACAGCGAGATGCCGCGGTTCGACGAGGAGCTGACGGTCGTCGAGCGTGATGCGATCGCCGAGTACCTCGTGTGGTTGCGTACGGCGACGAAGGCCGACCTCGACGCGCTCGGTCCGCTGTGACATCGCGATGCTGACACGGCGCTTGCACCGCCCGCATGCATGCAACGCGAAGCCATACATCACGACGGCGCGGTGGAGCGCGCGGGCGAGCTGGGGCGTGCGTCCACGCCCGTCCCGCACGGACTGCGCGAGCGGGTCGGCGAGTCGATCGGGCGGCTCTGGGCACCCGCGATCGCCGCGATCAGCCATTCACGCAGGGCACGGATGTTTCACCCGAGGGGCGTGGTGTTCGGTGGTCGCTGCGAGCCGATCATCGGTGGCGCGTACGCGAACCTCGGTGCGCAGCTTGCCGGCCGCGTCCTCGCGCGGTTCTCCGGTGCGCTGTGGAAGCGGCCGCTGCCGTTCTTCGACGTGCTCGGCATCGCGCTCCGGTTCCGACCCGGCGCCGGGGCGGTGCTCGACGAGCATCCGGTGCAGGGCGATCAGGATCTCCTGTTCGCGACGATCCGCAGCCCGCTGACGATGCTCGCGTCACCATTCACGACGAACGCGCGAGATTTCTTCCGCAACAAGCTGTGGGCGGTGTCGCCGTTCGCGGTCCACGAGCACGACCGCGTCCAGCTGCGGCTCGTGCCAGTCGCTCCACTGTCGATGCGCGGCTCGCGCGACGACCGGTTGCGCGAAGCCGTCGCGCGCGGGCGGGCGCGGTGGCACCTCGAGGCCCGGCGGACGCGGACCCGGCACTGGCACGCGTTCGCGACGATCACGTTCGAGCGCGAGCTGTTCGTCGATCAGGACGCGCTGCGGTTCGATGCGTTCCGCGACGGCGGCGGGTTCACGCCGGTCGGGCTGGTGCACTCGATTCGCAAGGCCGCGTACTCGGCGAGCCAGCACGCGCGGCCGGTGGGCAACGACGTCGCGACCTGATCCGCGATCACCCGGCCGCGAGCAGCTCGTCGAGGCCGCGCACGTTCGCGAGCTCGGGCACGCCCGCGCGACAGCCCGGGTGAGCCCACACCGTGCCGAGCCCCGTGAATGCGGGCGTCTCGATCAAGCGCTCGACGCCGATCCGCAGGGCGCCCTTGTCGATCGCATTCGTGCAGACCACGCACTTCGAACGGCCGGTCTTCGCGCGCTCGACGATCGGTGGGACGTCGCGTGTGATCGACGGTGCCGTGCGCGGCGCATCGGCGGGTCGGCCGTGCGCGGTCTCGAGATCCCACAGCAGCTCGCTGCAGGTGACGGCGTGCAGGCGATCGAAGCGGCACCGGTCGACATGGCTACCGCGCGGCCACACCTCGACCTCGCCGATCGAACCCTGCGAGGTGCCGAGCCTGGCGACCACGAGGACCTCGTCGCGCTCGAAGAACCGGCTGAACGCGGTCGTGCCACCGCCGTCGTCCTGAAAGGCCGCGGTCCACCCCCGCTGCTCGAGCGCCGCCTCGATCGCGTAGAACCCGACGCGCCGCTTCGCGAACCGCACGAGCGTGGACTTGCGTCGCTCGTCGTCGGTCAACGTGAAGATCGGGCGCTCGAGCTGGATGATCGCCTGGTCGCTGCCCGTGAACAGCTCGCGCGCGCGCTCGAGATCCTCTACGTCGAGCTCGGCGGGGTGGACGAGCCCGATGCCGTGGCCCTCTGCACCAGCCTGCTTGATCTCGTAGGGCTCGCCGTTCGCGCGAACGAGCGCGCCGTTGCCAGCGACGCGGAAGAGCCCGACGATGCGCGGACCGACGCACTCCGCCCACAGCAGCGTCGACGCGAGCGGCTGGCGCAGCGGGTGGTGCGCGACGTGCTGGCGGAAGTCGCCCAGCGCGATGCGGTGCCCCGACAGCATGATCGAGAGGAGCCACCCACGCTGCGTCTCGATCACGCGCGAGCGGCCCGCCGGCGCTTCGATCGACGGACTCGGGCACGTGCGATCGAGGAGCTGCGCGCGATCGACGAGCCCGCGTGTCTGCGCGATCCGGTCGAGTACCTCGAGCGCGGCGTAGCGGCGCGCACCGACACTGCGCGGCGCGAGCGCGACCTCGACGAGCGCGTGAACCGCGAGATCGCTGCCGATCCGCGCGAGGTGATCGAAGCCCTGCACCGCGCGCTGGTGCGACCACGTCGTCAGGTGCGCCGCGAGGAAGCCGACGCAGCGGTCGCCGCCGAGCGGGCCGAGCGCGTCGAACGGCCACCGCGGGTTCTCGCCACGTGCCTGCCACCCGTGGGCGAGCGCCAGCGCGAACCGATCGAGCGACTCGGCGGAGAACATCCGCGGCATCGCGGCCAAGAGACCGAGCGGACGCAGCTTGTCGAGCTCTGCCTTGAGCCCGACGAGCACGGCCTCGGGATCGACGGTGATTCCGGAAACCCGCGGCTCGAGGGCCGGCAGCTCGACGGGATCGAGCTCGACCTTGAGGCGGCGTTGCTCGGCGACGCGGGCCATGACGTCCGCCCACTCGGCACCGGGATCGCGGAGCAGGCGCGGGAAGGCCGCGCGGAGCTCGGGCGTGATCTGCCAGCTGCCGGGTTTGCCGATCTGCAGCATCGCGAGGGTGGGCGGCCGGCGCGCGAGCAACACCTTGACGATGCGATCGGCGTCGGGAACACGCCGCGTGCTCGGCGGCTCGACGACGAGCTCCTGGAGCACGCGCCCCGACGGGCTATCGAACAGGTAGCCGAGCACGGTCTCGACGAGGTCATCGGTCGCGAGCCGCAGCCGCGCCGCCTTGATGAAGCCCATGAACCACTCGAGCTGCACCGGCACGAGGCCATCGCGCTCGCGGGTGAACGGCTCGAGCGGCCCGAGGAACGCCTGATGGTGCTCGTAGCGCAGCGCATTCGCGGCGACCACGTGCGCCTGGTCCCTGGTCTGGTGCGCGGCGTGATCGAGCGCGAGCAGCGCGCCGCGGGGATCGCCGGCGGTCTGCAGCCAGTCCGCGTACACGAGGTAGCGGCCGATGTCCGTCGGATCCTCGACGAGCAGCGCCTCGAGCTCGGGGTTTCCGACCGCGGCAGGACCGGCCGCCAACGGCTCACCGAGGGTTCCGCGCAGGTCCTCGAGCATCACCTCCGCGCGCTGCTTCGCGACCGCCTTCGCCGACGGTCGCGGAGGCGGTGGCGTCCTGAGCTCGCCGGGTGGCAACGGTGCGGCGCGCGGGATCCGTGCGACGAGCGCGTCGAGGTGCTCGCGGGCGCGCGCGGTGACGCCGGCGGCCACGGCCTTCGCAGCGTGATCGAGGAACGTCATGTGGAACAGACAGGTCGCGCGATCGCGGTGACCGCGCGAGTAATCGAGCAGAAACCCGGCGGCGCGCTCGACGATCACGAGATCGGGATCGAGCAGGATCCGCACGAGCGCGAGCAGACGCGCCGGGCTGATCGATGCGCGTGCAAGCCCGATGTCCTTGCCGAGCTTGTCGACGATGGCGAGCCGCTCTTTTGGCCGCGTCGAGGTCAGGCCGGTGTAGATGCGCTTCGCGACGGTGCCGCCGGTCACCCGCTCGAACCACGCGGCGTCGCCGCGGTTCGCGAGGAACGCGATCCCGAGCGCGTAGCGATCCGCGCCGGTGATGCCGTCGCCGTAATGGCGGAGCAGGGTGGCGCGCATGCGCTCGCCGCCGAGGTAGCCCGCCGCGATCGCGAGCTCGTCACCATGCCGGCGCTCCAGCGCGTGCTCGATGACGTCGAGGAGCTCGACACCCTCGAGCGCGAGCACGGTCTCGACCCACTCGAGGTGGTGCCACAGATCGCGGAGCAAGGGCAGGGCGCGGCGGTCGCGGGCGTGCGCCGCGAACCGGCAGAACACGTCGGCCCGGTGCTTGACGCGCCCGCTACCGATCGCGGCGTAGAGCTGCGCGGCGAGCTCGGGTGTGGTCGCCAGCTCGCTCATCAGGAACGCGGCGAGCTCGACGAGCTCGAAGCCGTGAGCGTGGGGCGGCGCCTCGTCGCAGAAGTAGTGCTTCGCGAGCGCGATCAGCGCGGGATGGACCTGCGCACGCTTCTGCTCGAGCGGCAGCAACGCCAGCTTCGCGAGCGCCGCCTCCGCGGTGCGGTACTGCCGGCAGCTGTCGATCAGCGCGGTGACGTCCGCCATCGCGGGACCATAACGGACGGTGCGGCCTCGGGCTATGCTGCCGCCGATGTCGACGTTCGCATTTCAGGAGATCCTGGAGGCCGGCCACCACGAGGACACCCCGTTCCGCAAGCTGACGAGTGACGGCGTGTCGTCGTTCGAGGCGGGCGGTCGTCGGTTTCTCGAGGTCCAGCCCGCCGCGCTCACGCTCCTGACCAAGACGGCGATGCGCGACATCGCGCACCTGCTACGGCCGGGACACCTCGCGCAGCTGCGCGCGATCCTCGACGACCCCGAGGCCTCCGCGAACGATCGGTTCGTCGCGCTCGAGCTGCTCAAGAACGCGAACATCGCCGCCGGCGGCATCCTGCCCGGCTGCCAGGACACCGGCACCGCGATCGTGATGGGCAAGCGTGGCCAGCACGTGCTGACTGCAGGCAGCGACGAGGCCGCGATCGCGCGCGGCGTGTTCGAGACCTACGCCGAGTCGAACCTCCGCTACTCGCAGGTCGCGCCCGTCGACATGTTCGAGGAGAAGAACACCGGCAATAACCTCCCGGCGCAGATCGAGCTCTACGCCACCGACGGCGACGAGTACCACTTCCTGTTCATGGCGAAGGGCGGCGGCTCCGCGAACAAGAGCATGCTGTTCCAGGAGACCAAGGCGCTGCTCAACCCGAAGAGCCTCGCGGCGTTCCTCGATCAGAAGCTGCGCTCGCTCGGCACCGCCGCGTGCCCGCCGTACCACCTCGCCGTCGTGATCGGCGGGACCAGCGCCGAGCAGACGCTCAAGGTCGCGAAGCTCGCGAGCGCGCGTTACCTCGATGCGCTGCCGACGACGGGCAACGCGCTCGGCCGGGCGTTTCGCGATCTCGAGTGGGAGCAGAAGGTCCTCGAGATCTCGCGCAGCACCGGCATCGGCGCGCAGTTCGGCGGCAAGTACTTCTGTCACGACGCTCGCGTGATCCGGCTGCCGCGTCATGGTGCGAGCTGCCCGGTCGCGCTCGCGGTCAGCTGCTCGGCGGATCGCCAGGCGCTCGGCAAGATCACGCGGGACGGCGTGTTCCTCGAACAGCTCGAGGCCGATCCCGCGCGCTACCTGCCCGAGCCCGGCGACGAGGAGCTCGCCGGCGAGGTCGTGCGCATCGATCTGACGCGACCGATGTCGGAGATCCGCGCGATGCTCTCGCGCTACCCGATCCGCACCCGGCTCTCGCTGAGTGGCCCGATGATCGTGGCGCGCGACATCGCGCACGCCAAGCTGAAGGAGCGGATCGATCGCGGCGAGGGGCTGCCGCAGTACATGAAGGATCACTGCGTGTACTACGCGGGTCCGGCGAAGACGCCGGTGGGCTACGCCTCGGGCTCGTTCGGCCCGACGACGGCTGGCCGCATGGACAGCTACGTCGATCTGCTACAGGAGCACGGCGGCAGCATGGTGATGCTCGCGAAGGGCAACCGCTCGCAGCAGGTCACCGACGCGTGCAAGAAGCACGGCGGCTTCTACCTTGGCTCGATCGGCGGCCCGGCCGCGCGGCTCGCGAAGGACTGCATCACGAAGGTCGAGGTCCACGAGTACGCCGAGCTCGGCATGGAGGCCGTGTGGAAGATCGACGTCGTCGATTTTCCCGCGTTCATCGTCGTCGATGACAAGGGCAACGACTTCTTCGCGGGGATCTCGGGCGGCGGTGCCGCGAAGAAGCTCGCGGTCCGGAGCTAGGCGGGCATCGGTCCACGCGCTTGCCGCGGTCCGGACCAGAAGCTCCTGGTCCGCACTTGGCGCCTATAGATCACAGGCGCGCCGAGGAGAGCGCGAACGCGCTCGCGCGCCGGGCCTGCCTGCGCGGGTGGACGTCGGTCCGGGCGCTTGCCGATGACACGTCCGTGCTCGTCGCGCGGCGGGGGCAAGGTCCGTGCGGGCGCGCATCCGCCGCCGTGGTTACAAGCGCCGGCCCGACCCCACCTCGCTCGGCCACGGGCACGGCGCGGCTCGCGGGTCGTGTCGCGGCGTCGAGAACCTGACGCTCGGTGACGAGCAACCGGATACTTGGCGACGGGCTCGGGATTGCATCATCGGCCCGGATGCGTTCGCTCGCCGCTGCCGCTGCCGCGCTTCTCCTCGCCGGTGGATGTACCTCCTATCTCAAGGCTCAGAACCGGACGAAGTCCGCGCGCCGCGAGGCCACCGATATAGCGCTCGGCGGCGTCGCGCAGCTCGTGATCGGCAGCTTGATCACCATGGGCTCGTACGCCTGGTACCAGCACGCGAGCCAAGACGACGAGCCTGCAAACGACAAGATCACGCCGTCGCATGGCGCGGTGTTCGGCCTGTTGCTGGGGACCGGGCTCATCATCGGCGGTGTGGCGGATGGCACGATCGCGTTCTATCAGGGCATGTCGAACGACCATCTCTTCGCGGAGGAGCCGCCGCCAGCCGCCCTGCCGAAACAACCGTCGTGCGGCGATGGAGCAACGCTGCTGCCGCTAGCGCCGACACCCTGACGACCGACACCCCACCCATCCGCGACGCGAGCCGTTCTTCGCCGGGATCGCCGGCGGCGGCGCCACGCTGAAGCTCGCGGTTCGGCGGTCTAACCGGATCGCCACACCACGCGAGGCTCGGTGGGCGACCGCGGAGCGAGATGGGTCGGGGCAGCGACTGTAACTAGGCTGGCCGGACCGCGCTCGCACGTACCTTGCCCTCGCTCGCGTAGACGTCGGCCGTTCTTCGGCAGGCGCAACCACGACACCCATCCGCGACGCAGCCCACGAGCCGAGCGTGCGCGTTCTCGCCACGGCACACGAGCAGAGCGTGTGCCCGCACACGCTATGGCAGCGAGGGCGGGGTCTCGGGCAGCTCGCCAGTCGCGATCGCGCGATCGATGCGAGCCACCAGCGTGCGCGCGAGCGGCGCCGATGCCGCAGCGACCTTGAGCACGAGGCGGCGATCGCCGACGTCGAGCACCAGGAACTGCCGCGGGTGCATGCGCCGCCATATGAACAGGGCGGCGCCGACCGTGATCGCGAACGCGCCGGCGAGCACGCCATGCGTGAAGAGCCACACGATCCCGCAGCACGCGAGCACACCACCCGGGAGGCTGTAGCGGCTCTCGATCCAGTGCGCGTCCTTGACGTCGTGGACCGTCGTCACGATGTTCTCGGCCTGCGCGGCGCCACGCTGGGCGCGCCACGTCAGCGTGTCGCCGGTGACCTCGAGCGTCGCGCTTCGCTGGTACGCGAGGCCCGTGATCACCGTCGGCTCGGCCACGCGCGCAGCCTACACCGGCGACCTGTCATCCGGCGCAGCTCCCACAGCGTACCGGATGGTGGACAGCTGGTAAATGCCGTCGCGATCGTCGACGGTGACGCATGGCCGTCGGGATCGATTTCGGCACGACGAACTCCGCGGTCGCGATCGCGGACCGCGACGGCGTGCGGCTCGTGCCGCTGCAGGGCGCGACCCACTGGCGGACGGTCCTCTACTTCGAGCAGGGCGGCGGGTTGACCGCAGGCGCGCCGGCGATCGCGCGCTACCTCGAGACCGAGGGCGAGGGCCGGCTCCTGCAGTCGATCAAGTCGCACCTCGCGAGTGCGGCATTCTCGAAGACGTACATCTTCGGCCGGCGCTGGACGCTCGACGACATGATCGCCGCGTATCTGCGTCAGCTCCGTGCCGCCTCGCCGATCGATCTCGGCAACCGCTGCGTGGTCGGCCGGCCGGTGCGGTACTGGGGCGCCGACGACGCCGAGGATGACGAGCGCGCGCTCGGGCGGATGCGCGAGGCGCTCGCGAAGGGCGGGTTCGACGAGGTCGTGTTCGAGTACGAGCCGGTCGGCGCAGCGGCTCGCTACGCGGCGCGGCTCGATCACGACGAGCTGCTCGTGGTCGCCGACTTCGGCGGCGGGACGACCGACTTTTCGGTGATCCGCGTCGGTCCCGATGCCCGCGGCGAGGTGCTCGCGAACGGCGGCATCGGGATCTCCGGCGATGCGTTCGATGCCCGCGTGATCGATGCGGTGGTCGCGCCAGCGCTCGGTCGCGGCACGCGCTATCGCGACGAGCTCGGCGGCGAGGCGCCGGTCCCCGCGTGGCTCTATGGCCACCTGCGGCGCTGGCACTACCTGTCGTTCCTCAAGGAGGAGAAGACGATGCGGCTCCTCGAGCGGGTGGCGCATGGTGCGCTCGAGCCGGCGCGGTTCGAGCGGCTGGTCCGCCTCGTCGACGAGGATCTCGGGCTCGTGCTCCACCGCAGCGTCGAGGGCGCGAAGGTCCGGCTGTCGGCGGCGCCCGAGGTCCAGGTCGCGCTCGAGGCGATCGAGATCGATCTCCCGGTGACCCGTGCCGGCTTCGACAGCTGGATCGAGCCCGACCTCGACGCGATCGACCGCGTGCTCGAGGACGTGCTCGCACGGGCCGGCATCGTCGCGGGGGACGTCGATCGCGTGTTCGCGACCGGCGGGTCGTCGCTGGTGCCGGCGGTGCGCGGGCGGCTCGCCGCGCGGTTCGGCGAGGATCGGCTGGTCGGCGGCGAGGAGCTGACCAGCGTCGCGTGGGGCCTCGCGGCACGCGCGTATCAGATCTGGCCGGACTGAGCACACCACGCGTATATGGTGCGGTGATGAGCGCGTCGTTCGGCCTCGATGGCACGCTCGGTACGGGCTCGCGGATCTGGGTGCGCAACCTGCCGGCCTTCGTCGCGCTCGCGGTCGTCTGCTACCTGCCGGTGATCGCGTTCAGTCGTCATGCAGGTCGACTTGCTCGCCGAGCCGATCGGCCAGGCGTACTTCCGGCTGCTCGAGCTCCATCCGATCGTGTTCGAGCTCGCGGGCGGCACGTTCCTGGTGTTCGCGTTCGCGGTCGCCGCGATCATCCACCTCGTGATCGGCGGGATCGTGGGTGAGCCTCCTCGTGATGACCTACCGCGCCACGGTCGCCGCGGTGGCGTACCGGCGGCTCCGCGAGGATCGTGACGGCCCGAGCACCGACGCGCTCGTCGAGGTCTTCGAGTAAGCGTGATCTCGAGCACCCGCGCCCGCCCGATTCATCCACCGAGACGTCACCCCTCGCCGCCTGCTATACGAGCGAGATGCGCGCGTACTGGGTGGTCGCTTTGTGTGCCGTTGGCTGTGGTGGCTCCGATGACGAGCCGCCGCCGTTCACGGATGTCGGTGGGACGCTGCTGGTGCCTCAATGTGGCTACACCGTCACCTCGCGACTCGGCGCCGAGCCGCCGCGCAAGGCGATCGACTTCGTCGGTCCCGATCCGACGCCGCGCCTCGTCCACCTCGGGATCATGGGCGATCCGCAGACGTCGATGGTCGTGCAGTGGCGCACCGTCGACGAGACGACGCGGGTCACCGAGATCCGGTACGCCCGCGGCGCAGACCTCACCGCCGAGGCGCTGACCGAGACCGCCGACGGCATCGAGTTCGGCTACGAGGCGACCGGCACGAAGATCTACCGCGTCCACCAGGTGCACCTCTGCGATCTCGAGCCGGGCACGACGTACAGCTACCAGGTCGGCTCGAAGGATCACTTCTCGCCGGTCTACTCGTTCCGCACCGCGCCCGACATCGCCGCGACGCCTGACGCCGAGGTCGTGTTCGGCTTCCTCGGTGACTCGCGCGACGGCTACGACATCTGGGCGCAGCTGACGGCCCAGGTCCAGCAGCGGACGCCCGATCTCGTGCTGTTCTCCGGCGACGCGGTGACGATCGGCATCACGCAGGAAGAGTGGGAAGAGTTCTTCGGGCGTGCCGAGCCGCTGCTCGCGCGCGTGCCGATCGTGTTCGCGCACGGCAACCACGAGGTCAACGCCACGCCGTACTACGCGCAGTTCGCGATGCCGGGCGATCAGCAGAACTTCGGCTTCGACTATGGGCACGCGCACATCACGGTCGCGAACGACACGCCGGACGACATCGGCGCGCTCACCGGCTCGATCGTCGACTTCCTGCGCGAGGACTTCGAGGCCAGCAAGGACGCGCGCTGGAAGTTGCTGATGCATCACCAGCCGATGTGGTCGGCGTCGAACCACGGTTCGAACCTGACGCTGCAGCAGCACTGGCAGCCGGTCGTCGACCAGTACCACATCGATCTCGTGCTCAACGGCCACGAGCACGAGTTCGAGATCACGAAGCCGATGATCGGCCAGACTCCGCAGGCCTCGACGGAGAACGCGACGGTCTATGTCGTCGCGGGCGGCGCGGGTGCCGAGCTCTACGATAACGGCAGCGACTTCTGGACGCAGTACTCCGAGAAGACGCACAACGCGGCCGTGATCCGCGTGCGCCGCGATCAGCTGACCCTCGAGGCGTTCCGTCCCGATGGCACGATGATCCCGGCCGGGCTGACCAAGACCAAGCCGTGACCGTCGCGCTCCGCGCGCTCGCCGCCCTCGCCGTGGTGGCCGCGCTCGCCGGCGTGGTGCAGGCCGACGGCGAGGCGGAGTTTCGCGCGGCCGTGAAGCTCGCGGCGAACCGCGATCCGCG
>JACCTC010000300.1 GCA_013812655.1 Deltaproteobacteria bacterium
TCCGTCGTCGACCTCGGCAGACGCTTCTGCGGTGGTCGCGGCCTGACCCGCTGCCCGACCTGCGGCCTGACCTGCGGCCTGCAGCGACGCGCCGTGATCGCCCGAGTCGACCGTGTTCGCGAACGCGGCGCTGCCTGCGACCGGCGCGCGGCGCGAGCCCGACGATGGCGTGCGGCCGACCTCCGACATCGCCGGGGTTGTCGACCGCGGCAGCGCGAGCGGCGTGCCGGTCAGCGCCTCGACGAACGCCGACACCGACGGGAAGCGATCATTCGCGGGTTTTGCCATCGCACGACGGACGGCGGTCACGATCTCGGGCGGCACGCTCGGGGCGCGATCGCCGAGCGGCGGCGGCTCCTCGTAGACAACCTTGAACACGACCTCGGGGATGCTGAGCCCGGAGAACGCGGCCTGTCCGCACAGCATCTCGTAGACGATCGCGCCGAGCGCGAACACGTCGGTGCGCTCGTCGACCGCGGTGTGCTGGCCCGTCGCCTGCTCGGGCGCCATGTACTGCGGCGTGCCGAGCAGCGAGCTCTCCTGCGTCTTCACGGTGTCGGAGCCGCGGATCTTCGAGATCCCGAAATCGAGCACCTTCGCGATCTCGACGACGCGGCCGTCGACCTCGGTCGCGACGAGGAAGATGTTCTGCGGCTTGAGATCGCGGTGGACGATGCCGGCGCGATGGGCGGCCGCGACCGCCGAGCCGACTTGCCGGATGATTGTCATCACTACGTCGAGCGGGATTGGGCCTCTTGCGATCCGCTGCGCGAGGCTCTCGCCCTGGAGATACTCGAGGATCAGGTACGGCGTGCCGTCCTCGGAGACGTTGTAGTCGTCGACCCGGACGATGTTCGGGTGATCGAGCTCGGAGGCGATCAGCGCCTCCCGGCGAAACCTGGCGATCACGTCGTCATCGCGCAGATCGACGTGGAGCAGCTTGATCGCGACCTTCTTGCCGGGCAGCCGGGTGTGGCTCGCCAAAAAGACCTCGCCCATCCCACCGCGGCCGATCAGGGCCTCGATCGTGTAGGTGCCGGCGATGACCGACCCGACGTCGACGCCGGAGCGAGCCGGTGAATTCCCCACCACCGCGAGCGTATAATGACTCCCATGCGTGCACGAGGTTGGAGCGCGGCCGTTCTCGCGGTGGTCTGCTGGAGCGGGATCGCGGTCGCCGAGCCGAAGCCCGAGCCCATCGATATCAAGCCCTTCAAGGACAAGCTGACGGTCCTCAAGGACGCGAGCGGCGCGTTCTATGTGGTCACGTTCGACCACGGCGGCGTTCCCTACATCTTCTACGGCACCGCCAAGCTCCTGTACGAGCAGCCGCTCGAGGGCTCGAGGTCGCGCAACGGCACGGCGTGGTCGGTCTCGATCTGGGCTCCCCGACTGCCGTTCCCGTTCCAGGGCACGGTCGAGTACGCCAAGGACGGGACGTTCCGCACGACCTGCACGAGCAAGCTCGAGCAGGGGCTGACCGTCGTCACCGGCGAGAAGGCGACCGAGATCCTCGACAAGGGAAAGTTCATGACGACGGCGGTGACGCGGCGGCCGCTGCTGCTCGCGCGTGACGATCGCGGCATCTACTACTACGTCGACGTGCTCTCGAAGCAGTACGGCGGCAACGGTCACCGCGTCTTCATCGGCAAGAAGGGCGCGATGAAGCAGATCCCGATCTCGGACGTCGCGACTGACAGCGGCGGTGACGTGTTCTCGACGAAGACTGGCGATCTCCGCCTCGTCCGCAACCTCGATCAGGACGTCCGCGCGAAGGTGACGACGACCTGGATCAAGGGCGAGAAGCGGACCGAGCTCATCACCCTCGACCCGTACATGAACCAGCCGCTGATCTATCGCGACCTCGGGGTCTACAAGCTGCACGGCACGATCTGCGGACGGGAGTGATCCGGCGCCCGAGCTGGCCCCATCGGTGTCGCGATCGCTCGCGCGATCGGTAGTACGTTCGTGACATGAAGCTCTCCGGTGCGGTCGCGCTTGTCACGGGTGGTGCGTCGGGTCTCGGAGCCGCGACGGTGCGGCGCCTCGCGGCCGGTGGCGCGAAGGTCGTCATCGTCGACCGTGACGAGGCCCGCGGCACGGCCCTCGCGAGCGAGCTCGGCGCCAGCGTCGCCGTCTTCGCGAAGACCGACGTCACCGATCCCGCCCAGCTCACCGCCGCGATCGAGCAGGCCGTGGCGCTCGGTCCGCTGCGCGTCGCGGTGTCGTGCGCTGGTGTCGGCTGGGCCGCGCGTACCCTCGACAAGACCGGCAAGCCTCACGACCTCGAGCTGTTCCGCACGGTGATCGGCGTGAACCTCGTCGGCACGTTCAACGTGCTGCGCCTCGCCGCGGCCGCGATCGCGAAGACCGACGTGCTGGATCACAACGAACGCGGCGTGATCGTCAACACCGCCTCGGTCGCCGCGTTCGACGGCCAGATCGGCCAGATCGCGTACGCCGCCTCGAAGGCCGGGGTCGCCGGGATGACGCTGCCCGCCGCTCGCGACCTCGCACCCGCCGGCATCCGCGTCGTCACCATCGCGCCAGGCCTGTTCGACACGCCGATGCTCGGCGCGCTGCCCGAGGACAAGCGTGCCGCGCTCGCCGCCGACGTCGTGTTCCCGAAGCGCCTCGGCGATCCGGCGGAGTACGGCGCGCTGGTCGCCGCGATCGTCGAGAACAGCTACCTCAATGGCGAGACGATCCGGCTCGACGGGTCGCTGCGCATGCCGCCGAAGTGAGCTACGGCTTCGGGATCAGGTCGACCGGGATCTTGTTCGGGATCTCGGGGACCTTCTGCTCGTGGAGCCAGCTGTACGTGAAGAACGTGCCCATCACGCGCTTGGTGTAGTTGCGGATCTGATCGTCGAGGATGCCCTCGATGAACTCGTCGGCGTCCCACGTCCCGCGTGTCTTGAGATTGCGACGCACGTAGCCCTCGCCGCCGTTGTACGAGGGCGGGACGAAGATGGTGAAGTTCTTCCAGTACGCGAACAGGTGGCCGAGGAAGCGCGAGCCGATCGTGACGTTCTTCTCGGGGTCGCGCAGGCTTTCGCGCGTCGGGTCGATGCCGGTGCCCTTCGCGAACCGCGTCGCAGTCACCTGGATCATCTGGGTCAGGCCGACCGCGTTCGCGTAGCTCTCGAGCAGCGGATCGAACGCGCTCTCCTCGCGGACGATCGCGATCTGCATCGCGAACGGCACCTTGTTCGTGGTCGCGTGCTTTGCGAGCAGCGGCTCGTACGCCTTCGGGTAACCGATCAGCCAGCGCGCGCGGTTCGTGCCGATCGGCCACGCCTTGCGGTAGTCGACGATGTGCCAGCGCGTCGGCCAGTGCGAGGCACCGTAGCGGCCTGCCTTGTCGAACAAAAACGCCATCGCCCACAGCTTCTCGATCAGATCCGGATCGTCGACGCGCTTCTTGTCCTTGGGGGCGGTCAGCCCGAGCTTCCGGAGCTCGGCCTCCGCGCTGCCGCCGAGTCCGAGGCGCAGAAACTCGAGCGCGCGCTGGAAGCCGGGCGAGCCCCACTCGACGCGCGGCTTGAACGCGAACGCGGGCGCCGCCGGATCGTGGCCGGCGGGGTCGGTCGAGATCTCCGCGAGGATCGTGGCGTAACGCTTCGCATCGGTCTCGCGCACGCGGTTGAGCCCCAGCAGCGCGTAGTAAGCGGCAGGGTACTGGCGGATGCCTTGCTCCCACGACGCGAGCGCCTCGGCCTTCTTGCCCTTCGCGAGTAGCGCCCGCCCGAGCCAGTACTGCGCCTGGCCCTCGCCGAAGTAGTTGTCATCGTGCGGGACGAGCTCGATCTGCTTGGTCCACCACTTGATCGCGTCGTCGAGGTTCTTGTTGCGCCACGCCTGCCAGCCGAGCCGCCACATCGCCTCGGCGACGTTGTCTCCCTTCGGGAACTTGATCGGCAGCGACGCGAGCACGGCCTCGGTCTGCTTGGCGTCGCCGCGGCTCGTCCACTCCTCGCCCTCGCGCAAGAGCGCGTCGTCGGAGTAGCTGTGCGCCGGATCGATCACCTGCGCCGCCAGGTAGCGCAGCGTCGCGATGTCGTGCTGGCCGATGAACGCGTACGACCGGCCGGCCTGGTACTGGCTCTTGATCTCGAGGTCCGTGTTCTTCGCGTCCTTGCACGCGGTCGCCGCGGTATCGAACATCGGTGCCGCGCCCTTGCGGTCGCGTGCCTTGAACCGGCTCTGCGCCCGGTGATACGCGGCGACGCAGCGGTCGGCCGGCGTGATCGCTGGGTCCGCGAGCGCGGCGTCGAACGCGGCCTCGGACTCCGGGTTGCGCTGCGCGTCGAACAGCTCCTTGCCGCGCGCGATGTGCTCGGCGGCGGTCAGCTTGTCGTAGGACTGGAGGTCCGGAGGCAGCGTCTTCTTCAACGCGGCCAGCCGTGCGTTCGCCTGCGTGGTCCACGACGACAGCGGATCGTCGATGCCGATCCGGCGGTAGAGCTCGACGATCTCCTTGATGTCGCCGTTCGATTTCTCGAGCGCCTCGGCGAGCCGGAACCGTGACTCCGAACGCCGCGCGCCGGACGGCCGCCGCGCGAGGTAGTCGCGGTAGTGCGCCGCGATCGCCGCGTGGTCGGTGCCGCCGCGCAGGATGTCGCCGGCGAGCAGCTCGGCATCGGCGCCATGGATCGACTCGCGATCGACCTGGCGCGCGAGCTCGTTCGCCTTCTCGGTCTGGTGCGCGAAGTACAGCGCGCGCGCGGTCTGGTAGCGCAAGAAGTCGGCGAGCAGCGGCAACCCCTTGAGCGCCGCACCGAGCCGCTCGGCCGCTTGCGGCCACTGCGCGAGCCGCGCGTGGGTGAGCCCGAGCATGAGATCGAGGCGGTGCGCGTCATTGCCCTTCGCCGTGACGCGCGCCGTCGTGAACGCCGCGAGCGCCTCGGACCACTTCTCGAGCGCGAACGCCCTCGCGCCATCCCCGGCATCGCCGGATTGGAAGTACGGCACGGCCATCGCCTCGGACAGTGGCGCCGGGACGCCGGGCGTGACCGGCACGACCGCGACCTGCGCATCGGCAGGCTGCGCGGATCCCGAACCGACGAGCGGTGTCGTCGGCTGGTGCGTGTTATCGCCGGAACACGCGGCGCAGACGACGAGGACGACCGAGCTCAAGCTGCGCATCTACCGACCCTAGCAACGTCGATCCCCGAGGACAAATTCCAGGATCGCCTGACAGGCCACGATCACGATCAGCGAGTGACGCGGTTGCGGCCAGCGTGCTTGGACCGGTACAGCGCGCGATCGGCGGCCTCCATGAGCTGCGTGACGGTCTCGGCCTTCGTCGAGGGATAGCCCGCGACCCCGATCGACACGGTCGCCCGCAGCTGCTGCTTGCCGTGGGACGTGACCGTCTTCTCGATCAGCATGCGCAGCCGCTCGGCGAGCATGGTCGCGGGCTCGATCGGGATCGCCCGGAGGATCACCGCGAGCTCCTCGCCGCCGAACCGCGCGACCACGTCCTCGTTACGCACGGCCTTGACGAGCACCTCGGACAGGTTGACCAGCACCGCATCGCCCGCGAGATGCCCGTAGGTGTCGTTGACCTTCTTGAAGTGGTCGAGATCGAGCATCAGCAGCGACAGCGGGGTGTCGTGTCGACGCGAGAACTTCAGCTCACTATCGAGGCGATCGAGCAGGTACCGCTTGTTGAACAGCCGGGTCAGCGGATCGCGGAGGGCCGACGACAGCAGATTCTCGTGGAACGACTCGTCGAGCTCGTCGTGGTACGCGAACCGCAGCACGGTGGTGCGGCCGACCTGGACCTTGTCGCCCTCGCGAAGCACCGCGCTCGCGCCGACCCGCGCGCCGTTGACGAACGTGCCGTTGCGGCTGTCGAGATCGTCGAGCCGCACCCCGGCGCCGTCGATCACCACGCGCGCGTGCTGTCGCGAGACGCCGTCGTCGACGACGCGGATCTGCGCGTCCGCCGATCGACCGATCACCGACTCGCCGAGCGAGACCTTGATGACCTGACCCGCAGCGCTACCGGTCAGGACCGTGAAGCAGGCACGGTTGCGACGCGCCGGCGTGACCTCCGACAGCGCCGTCAGATCGGTCGCGGTCGTGTCCTCGTCCCAGCTTTCGTCGCCCATACGCGGCTATCGTAAACCGCTGGCCGCGCTCGTGGTGACGTTCGGGTCACGCACGTGAGGCGAACCACGTCGCGATCGCGGCGAGCCGCCGTCCGGATGCCCCGAACGCGTTCGCGATCGCGCGGGCCTCGTCACCAAGCACCCGGATCCGGTCCGCGGCCGCGGCCGCATGCTCGACGAGCTCGCCATCATCGCGATCGTCGACGTGCTGGAAGGCGATCCCGATCGCCATGCCATAGCGCCCGAGCGCCTCGCAGGTCGCCGTGCCGGCACCCGCCGCGATCGCGCCGAGCTCGGCGGATGCCGCGAACAGCGCGCCCGTCTTCGCCGCGTGCAGCCGCTCGATCGCGACGAGGTCCGCGGGCGGTCGTGTCAGATCGATCGCCTGGCCTGCGAGCAGCTCGCGCGGGCCGGCGCGCGCCGCGAGGATCGCGATCGCCGCTGCCGCGCGCGGG
>JACCTC010000108.1 GCA_013812655.1 Deltaproteobacteria bacterium
GCTGTGGGGACCCGCGGACGCGACGCTCGCCCGCGCGGCCGAGCTCGCCTGGCCTGCCGAGGTTCGCGTCGCGCTCGATCGACTCGCCGCCGTGCTCGTCGCGTTCACCGAGCTCGCCGATCCACCCGCACCGGCGGTCACGATCGATCTCGGCGACGTGCGCGGCTTCGACTACTACACGGGCGTGCGGTTCGCCGGCTACGCGGGCGGCGCACCCGACGCGGTGCTGCGCGGCGGCCGCTACGACGAGCTGATCGGTCGCTATGGCCGCGCCGCGCGCGCGACCGGCTTCGCGATCGACGTCGAGGCGATCGCCCAGGCGCAGCGCACGATCGGGATCGCGGCGCCGGCGACCCGGCTCGGGCTCGCCGTGCACGGTCGCGGTGCAGCCGGGTTCGCGCGCGCGTTGCGGGCCCACGGTGTTCGCGCGGTGACGAGCGCTGCCGCGCCAACCGCGAGCTGGCTCCGCGGTGCCGGGCTCGATGCCGCGGTGCTCGTCGAGACCCGCGAGCTCGTCGCCAGCGATGGCACGCGCCAGGCTCTCGGGGCCGAGCTCGATGCCGTGTCCATCATCCAGATGTTGCAAGGAGGCTAGCGAATGTCCGTCGTGATCGTCGTCGGTGCCCAGTGGGGCGATGAAGGCAAGGGCAAGGTCGTCGACCTGTTCACCGAGCGCGCCGATACGGTCGTGCGCTACGGCGGCGGAGCGAACGCCGGCCACACGCTCGTGATCGACGGCAAGAAGCTCGTCACCCACCTCGTACCGTCGGGGGTCTGCCACCCGGGCAAGAGCTGCGTGCTCGGCGACGGCATGGTGATCGATCCGCAGACGCTCCTCGAGGAGCTCGCGGACTGCCAGGCCCGCGGCCTGCTCGCGCGCGGCGAGCTCCTCGTCGGGCTCGGCGCCCACGTCATCCTGCCGTATCACAAGCTGATCGATGGCCTCCGCGAGGATCGCGGCGCGACCAAGGGCAACGCGATCGGCACGACCCGCCGCGGGATCGGTCCGGCGTACGAGGCCAAGGCCGGCCGCCGCGGCGTCCGCATGCGCGATCTCTACAAGCGCGATCGGCTTCGTGATCTCGTCCGCGCGAACATGGACGAGCTGGTCCCGCTGATCGTCCACCTCGGCGGCACCGTGCCGGGGACCGCGGAGATCGATAGCTGGATCGAGGCCGCGTACGTCGCCGGCCAGAAGCTCGCGCCGCACACCGGCGATGCCGGTCGCCACGTCGCGCGCGCGATCGCCGAGGGCCGCCACGTGCTGTTCGAGGGCGCGCAGGGCTGCCTCCTCGATCTCGATCACGGCACCTATCCGTACGTGACGTCGTCATCGACGATCGCCGCAGGCGCCTGCCAGAGTGCCGGCGTCGGGCCGACCCAGATCGACGCCGTCGTCGGCATCACCAAGGCGTACGCGACGCGCGTCGGCGCCGGACCGTTTCCGACCGAGCTCCACGGCGAAGCGGGCGACAAGCTGCGGGTCGCCGGCGGCGAGTTCGGCTCGACCACCGGTCGACCTCGGCGCTGTGGCTGGCTCGATCTGCCTGCGCTGCGGATGGGTGTCCGGCTCTCCGGCATGCAGTCGCTCGCGCTCACCAAGCTCGACGTGCTCGCCGACCTCCCCGAGGTGGCGGTGTGCACGGCCTACGAGGTCGATGGTCGCGAGCTCGACGAGCCGCCGATCGATCCCGACGACATCGAGCGCGCGAAGCCGATCTTTACGAAATTTCCCGGCTGGGGCCCGCTACCGACGGTCACCCGCGAGATCTCCGACCTGCCACCGACGGCGAAGGCGTTCGTGGAGACCATCGAGCGGATGTCGGGGGTCCAGTTCTGCTTGATTTCCGTAGGGCCAGACCGGATGCAGACCATCCGACTTCACGACCCGTTCGAGCCATCGCGCCAGGCCACGCGATAGGCGCAGATGTCGGTTTCTGCGGCCTATCGGTGATACGATTTATTTCTCCAAGGTGCGTTGGACTCGGGGGTCTGACGTTTTGAACCACGTCATGCAGGAAGCAACATGAAGATCGTCTGCGACGCTTGCCAGGCCAAGTACTCGATCTCGGACGACAAAGTCCAGGGTAAGGTCTTCAAGATCCGCTGCAAAAAGTGCAGCAACATCATCGTCGTGCGCGGTGGTGCAGGGGCGGCGGAACCGCCTGCGCCGACCCAGGAGAAAGAGACGCGCGTCTACGACTACGGCTACGAGGGTGGCGATCAGCCGCCGGCCGGAGACGACGCCGTCTGGCACGTCGTGATCAACCAGGATCAGGTCGGCCCGATGACCGCCGCCGAAGTGCAGCAGCGCTTCACGGGCGGCGAGATCGACGCCGACACGTATATCTGGCGCGAAGGGTTCGCCGACTGGCTGCCGATCGCTCAGGTCGACACGTTCGCCGGGTTCGTCGCGTCGGGCAGCAGCACGACCACGGCATCGCCGGGTGGTGGCGGTGCGGCCGCGGTGTCGTCGATGTTCGGCGGCGGTGGCGGCGACGAGGCCGGGACCGTGCGTAGCGACCCGGGCGATCTGTTCGCCGCGGCGTCGAGCAGCGCGCGTGGCGGGCACTCTGATGACGATGGCGATCTGTTCGGCAGCAAGCCGTCGTCCGCATCGTCGTCGCAATCGGCCGCGAGCTCGAAGCTGCGCGGCGAGCGCAACGAGAACTCGGTGCTGTTCTCGCTCGGCAACCTCGCGCAGCTCGCGAGCGATCGCCCGGCACCGTCGTCGTCTTCGTCGTCGGCGAGCTCATCTTCGTCGTCGAGCGGCGCGGGTCACGCGACCGGCGCGGCAGGTGGCGAAGGCTCGGGTCTCATCGACATTCGCTCGATGGCGAATGCGTACATGGGCTCGACCGGCGCCGCGAAGGCCTCGACGTCCTCGGCGATCGGTTCGCTCGATGATCTGCCCGTGTTCGGTGGCGGTGGGTTCTCCGAGCCCGCCGTGATCGTCCCGACGTCGTCGCGTCAGAACAACAGCAAGCTGATGTACGCGCTGATCGGCTCGGTCGGCTTGCTCGCGGTTGCCGCGGTGATCCTCGTGATCGTCATGCTGACCGGCGACAAGGACAAGCCAGCGCAGGTCGCGGCCGTCACGTCCGACGACAAGACGATGACCGACAAGCCGGCCGGCGACATGGCAGGCAGCGGCTCGGCGATGGCGCCGGTCGCGGACACTGGCAGTGGCAGCGCGGGCAGCGCCGCGATGCCGCCGGCAACCGACAAGCCGGCCGAGCCCCCGACGGTCGCCGATACGTCGGCCGACAAGCCGACCGCCGACAAGCCGGACACCAAGAAGCCGACGACGACCAGGAAGGACCGGCCGAGCGGCCAGGTCGCGACCCGGGCCGAGAAGCCGGCGAAGACCGAGCCCACGCCCGTCAAGGACAGCGGTGGTGGCGGCTGCGACGAGGTCTCGTGCGTCCTCAACAACTACGAGGGCTCGTGCTGCGCGAAGTACAAGAAGGGCGGCAGCAAGACCGCGACGCCGTCGAAGTCGAGCGGCGGTGGCGACACCCCCGAGAGCCTCGATCGCACGATGATCTCCGAGGGCGTCGGCAAGGTGAAGGCGCGCGTCATGGCGTGCGGCGACAAGTCGTCGGCCAAGGGGCAGGTCAAGGTCTCGGTCAAGGTCAACCCCGACGGCAGCGTGTCGAGCGTCAGCGTCAAGGACACGCCGGATGCGGGACTCGGCAGGTGCGTCGCGAGCGCGATGGAGAAGGCGTCGTTCAAGAAGACCCAGAACGGCGGCTCGTTCGGGTATCCGTTCGTCTTCTAAAATCTTTCGAACGACTCAGACCCGCGAGCGC
>JACCTC010000303.1 GCA_013812655.1 Deltaproteobacteria bacterium
AGGCCGGGACGCGCGCGCATCGCGAGATCGTGCCGGTGCTCGAGGAGTCCGCGGGCTTCGTCCGGATTGCGGACAATACGTGGATCGCCCGCGGGAGCCTGCGCATCGCCCGCAAGCGCCCGCGGCCCGCCGTCGACGGCGCGCACGCCAGGTGGATCGATCTCGATCGCGACGACCAGGTCATGATCGCCTACGACGGCGACACGCCGGTGTACGCGACGATGTTCTCGTCGGGCCGCCGCAAGCAGGACACGCCTGCCTCGATCTACCGGCTCCGCTCGAAGACGGCCGTCACCAAGATGGCCGCCGAGGAGCGCGAGGCCTCCCACTACGAGGTCTCCGAGGTCCCGTGGGCGACCCGCTTCCGCAGCGGCCTCTACTTCCACGCCGCCTACTGGCACGACCAGTTCGGCACCGCGATGAGCCACGGCTGCATCAACCTCTCACCGGTCGACGCGAAGTGGGTCTACGACTGGACCGAGCCCACGATGCCCGCCGGCTGGAACGAGCTCGAGATCCGCCTCCCTGGATCGATGGTCGTCCGCGTCCACGACGCGAAGCATCCCGAGCCGCCCGTCTTCAACTACGCGCGCGAGGCGATCCAGCGCGTGAAGATCCGCAAGCAGGAGAAGGAGCTCAAGGCTGGCGCAGCGGCAGCGGCGGCGGCGGCGGCGGCACTCCCCACGCCGTGAGGCGCGGTCCATGGCGCGCATATCCGTCGACCATGTTCCAGAGCTCACGCACAGGATGCGGAGTCGGACTCCGCGGCGGTCATCGGGTATGTCGCGCAGCGTGCCAGACGCCGCGGGTGCTGTCGCGAGCGGACCTCGCTCTGATGTGGGGTGTCAGTGACGAGGCGACTGCGGGCCCGCCCAGCTCGCTAGCATGCTGAGGTGACGCGAATCCTGGTGGCGTGTGCGGTGGTGGCCGCCCTGCTCGTCAATACGCGCGCCGCGGTGGCCTGCGTGTGCGCGGGTTATCGGATTGCCATCCCATCGGGGACCGAGGACGTGCCGATCAACCTCGCGAAGCTCTATGGATTCACCGGGGCCTCGTTGAAGACGTATGGCGACGAGGTTCCGCTCGGGCCTGCCGAGGTGCGCTGGCAAAGGGATCTGGTTGCCCGCCCTGTCACCGAGCTGCTGCTCCCGTCGCGGCGCTACGAGATCTGGAGCGGCAACGAACCAATCCGCGTGTTCACGACCGCCCGCGAATCAGATCACGAGCCGCCTGGACCCGTCGAGCTCGTCGACGTGTCGATGGCCTGGCGTGACCGCGAGATGGACTTTGACTGCTCGCCGAGCGAATTGCAGATGAGCGGGCGCGTCGAGGGTGGAGCCGGAGCGGCACTCGTCGGGGTTCGCTTCGAACGTGACGGGGAGGCCATCGAGCGGATCCTGGAACCCGGCTACCGCGGGCTCTCGCAGCTCGGGACCGGCACCTGCGCCATCAACACGCCGCTGATCAAGGACGAGACCTATCTCGTCACGGCCTTCGCGATCGATGCCGCCGGGAACGAGACCACGAGCGCCTCGGTCGAGGTGCGCGTCGTCCATGACGGCGGCTGCTCGACGACGCGACCGCTGGATGCGAGCGTGATCGTCATCGCGGGATTCTTGCTGTTGCGCAGGCGGTTCGACCACCGCAGGCGCGCGGCCTGATCTCACGAACTCGTCGGCTCCGCCGGGAAAGCCGTGGTAAACCGGCGCCATGGCACCGGTGAAGAAACCGTCGACAGACACCACGGATCCCACCGTCCGCACGATGAGCGGGATCCCGCTCGAGACGTGTTACGGCCCGAAGGACCTCGAGGCCCGCGGCTGGAGCTACGCCGACAAGCTCGGTGATCCGGGCCAGTACCCGTACACCCGTGGCCCGCACGCGACGATGTATCGCGGCCGGCCGTGGACGATGCGGATGTTCGCCGGGTTCGGGACCCCCGAGGACACGAACCAGCGCTTCAAGTTCTTGCTCGCGAACGGCCAGACCGGACTATCGACCGCGTTCGACATGCCGACACTCATGGGCTACGACCCCGATCACACGCGGTCGCTCGGCGAGGTCGGTCGCGAGGGCGTGTCGGTGGCATCGCTCGACGACATGATGCGGCTGTTCGGCGACATCCCGCTCGACAAGGTGTCGACGTCGATGACGATCAACGCGCCCGCGGCCGTGCTGCTCGCGCTCTACGTCGCGGTCGCCGAGAAGCAAGGTGTCTCGCCCGACAAGCTGCGCGGCACGCTGCAGAACGACATGCTCAAGGAGTTCATCGCGCAGAAGGAGTGGATCTCGCCGATCCGCGGCCACATGCGGATCATCCGCGACATGCTCGTGTGGTGCACGCGGACGATGCCGCAGTGGAACACGATCTCGATCAGCGGCTATCACATCCGCGAGGCTGGCGCGACGGCGGTCCAGGAGCTCGCGTTCACGATCGCCGACGGCATCGGCTACGTTCAGCTCGGCATCGAGGCCGGGCTCGACGTCGACGAGTTCGCGCCACGGCTCTCGTACTTCTGGGACGTCCACAACGACTTCTTCGAGGAGATCGCGAAGTTCCGCGCCGGTCGCCGGATGTGGGCGAAGATCATGCGCGAGCGGTTCGGTGCGAAGAACCCGAAGTCGTGGCTGTTGCGCACGCACGCGCAGACGGCCGGCGTGTCGCTGATGGCGCAGCAGCCGCTGAACAACGTGGTGCGGACGACGATGCAGGCGCTCGCGGCCGTGCTCGGCGGCACGCAGTCGCTGCACACGAACAGCTACGACGAGACGTATGCACTGCCGACCGAGGACGCCGCCGAGCTCGCGCTGCGCACGCAGCAGGTGATCTTCGAGGAGTCGAACGTCGCGGCGGTCGCCGATCCGCTCGCCGGCAGCTACTTCATCGAGACCTTGACCGACCAGGTCGAGGCGGCGGCGTGGGAGTACATCAACAAGATCGACGCGATGGGCGGCGTCGTGAAGGCCGTCGAGGAAGGCTATCCGCAGCGCGAGATCGCGCGGTCGGCCTTCGAGTTCCAGCGCGAGGTCGACAGCGGTCGCCGCGCGATCGTCGGGGTCAACAAGTACAAGAACCCGAACGAGGGCGATCACATCCCGACGCTGAAGATCGAGCACGAGGTCGAGAGCGGCCAGATCACGCGGATCAAGGCGATGCGCACCAAGCGGGACGAGGCTGCGGTCGAGCGCGCGCTCGCTGCGGTCAAGGCCGCGCTGCGCGATGACACCCAGAACGTGATGCCGCCGATCTTCGACGCGGTGAAGCAGTACGTCACGCTCGGCGAGATCTGCGACCTGTTCCGCAGCGAGCTCGGCGAGTATCGCGACCCCGCGTACTTGTGACCGCAACGATCAGCCGCTAGCGGTTGGGCTGCGCTCGGGGAGATGAACCCGGAACGTGGTCCCGCTGTCGGTCGAGTCGACGTCGACGGAGCCGCCGTGGGCACGCACGATCTCGTGCACGATGTAGAGGCCGAGCCCGAGGCCGGTCGAGTTGTGCTCGTTGTCGTGGCCTCGACGATACGGGTCGAACAGCGTCCCGATCACGTGGTGCGGGATCGGGGTCTCGCGGATCACGTTGTGCACGCTGATCGTGACGTTGCTGCCGACCCGGGCGACGCCGACGGTGATCGGTGCGTTCCGCAGGCCGTACTGGACCGCGTTACCCGCGAGATTCGAGACGACCTGCGCGAGCCGATCGCCATCCCAGTAGCCGGTGACGTCCATCGGCGCGACCAGCTCGAACGGGGTGTGGTGGACCGCGGCGAGCTCGTCGATCACGGTCTTGATCAACGGCACGAGATGGATCTTGCGCGGGACGACCGGGATCCCGGCGCCGAGGCGCGCGCGCGTCATGTCGAGGAGCTGATCGACCATGCGGGTCATCCGGTTCGCGCTCGACGCGATCCGCTTGACGACGGAGGCGGGAGGCGAGCCGGCCTCGAGATCGAGATCGAGGAGCTCGGTGCCGATCAGGATCGCGCCGAGCGGTGCGCGCAGATCGTGGCCGACGATCCCGAGCATCTGCTGCTGGAAGCGCGCGCTCTCCTCGCGCTCGGCGTTGACCGCGTACTGGGCCGTGATGTCCTGGAGCACGGTGACGCTGCCCGCCGACAATCCGCGGCCATCGACGAGCGCGACGCCGGACACCGCGAGCGCGAGCTGCTCGCCATCGTAGGGACGCCGGATCAGCGTCTCGATGCGTCCGCCCCGCGCGAAGTCCTGCCACGCGGCCAGCGTGATCGGCGTGCCCTCGAACGTGGTCCACGTCGCTAGCCGGTGAACGTCGGCGAGCGGGACGCCGGTGCGGACGTCCGGAAACAGCCGGTGCGCGGCGGCGTTCGCGAGCGTGATCACACCATCCGCGTCGCTGACGATGATGCCGTTCGGCAGGCTGGTCAGCACGGCGTCGAGCTGGCCGCGGCCGGCTCGCTCGGCGTCGAACCGCACCGCGCTCTCGACGGCGAGGCTCGCGTACTCCATGCAGGTCTCGATCGTCGCGATGTCCTGGGCGTCGAACGGTGTCGAGCCACCGTCGCGCGTGACCGTGACGACGCCATGCAGGATCTCGCGGCTGCCGACGGGCAGGATCGCGAGGCCGCGCAGCCCAAACCGATCGATGTACGGCGTGTAGGCCGGTGGCAGCGTCCCACGCGCGTGCGCGGAGCTCTGGAAGCTGTGGACGACCGGATCGGCGAACGACGAGATCGCGGCGAGTGCCTTCCCCGTCGGATCCGCGCGGTGACGCGTGGCGGCGGCGGCCGTGACCGGGCCGGGCAAGAGCAGGATCGAACAGCCATCGCAGAGGCCATTCGAGAGCACGGTGACGAGTGTGTCGAGGATCCGATCGACGTCGGTCCCGGCCTCGAACAGCGCGCGGCCGAGCTGGTTGATCGTCTCGAGCCGCTTGCGCTCCTGCTGCGCGATGTCACTGAGCTGCTTGGAGCGGATCGCGGCATCGACGCGGGCGCGCAGCTCCTCGTTCGCGAAGGGCCGCGCGACGTAGTCGTTCGCGCCTACGGCGAGGCCGCGCGCGACGTCCGCGGTCTCCGTGCGCGACGCCGTGATCAGGATGATCGGCAGATCGACGGTGTCGGCGTGCGTGCGAAGAAACTTGCAGACCTCGTCGCCGGCCATGCCGGGCATCACCCAGTCGAGCAGCACGAGATCGGGTTGCGGGGCGCCGGCAGTGAGCCGCTCGACGACGACCGCGCCGTCACCGAACCGCTCGAAGTCGAAGCCGTTGCCGAGCGCGCGCTCGGCGATCAACGTCTCGGTGTGGCTGTCGTCGACGATCCACACGAGCGGTCGTCGACGCGGAATCTGGAGCTGCTGCTCAGACACGCTTCTTGATCTCCCGGGCCATGTCGTCGAGCGGATAACTCGCAGCGCCGAGGCCGGCCTCGTCGACACAGCGCGGCATCCCGTAGACGACACAGCTCGCAGAAGATTCAGTCATCAAGGACCCGCCCGCGGCCGCGATGGCCTTGGACCCGACCAGCCCGTCATCACCCATTCCGGTCAACACGATGCCGAGCGTGCGCGCACCGACGACCTCGGCAGCGCTCAAGAACAGCTCGTCGACCGACGGCATGAAGGCGCGCAGGGGCAACATGCCGAGCCGGGCGACGAGCGCCGAGCCCACGCGCTCGATGCGCAGGTGCATGCCGCCGCGCGCCAGTATCGCCAGCCCGGGCCGGAGCTCCATGCCGTCCTCTGCCTCGGCGACGTCGAGCTGCGAGGCCTTGTCGAGCCGGCGTGCAAGGGCCTCGGTGTAGCCGGCCGGGATATGCAGCACGATCGCGATCGGCGCGTCGAGCTTCGCGGGCAGCGCGGACATCAAGCGAGTCAGCGCCTGCGGACCACCGGTCGAGGTGCCGATCGTGATCAGATCGACCCGGCCGCCGATGACAGGCTTCTGCACCTGGAGCAGCGGGCTCGTCGGCTCGAGGAAGCTCGCGGCAGCAGCGAGCACCTTGGCGACGAGCTCGTCGCCGATCTCGTGCAGGCGCTCGGTTGCAAGTGCGGTTGGCTTCGCGACCAGGTCGATCGCGCCGAGCGAGAGCGCCTCGGCACCGATCTCGGTGTCGATCGTCGAGATGCTGACGACGATCACGCGCGGGCGCGCCCTGCCCTGCAGCTCGCGGAGGACGGCGAGCCCATCCATTTCGGCCATCGTCAGGTCGAGGGTCACGACATCGGGGTCGAGTGCGGCGATCCGCTCGAGGCCATCCCGCCCGTCGCGCGCGGTCCCGACGATGTCGATCCGGTTGCTCGCGCGCATCAGCCGCGCCAGCACGGTGCGCGCGAACGCCGAGTCATCGATGACGACGACGCGCGGTCGCTTCACGCGCCGCTCCGGTAGAAGAACGCGTTACCGCGCTCCTCGCACACGAGCGAGGTGCCGAACCGCAGCAGCGACTCCGAGACGCCGACCGCGATCAGGCCGCCGGGCTCGAGCGAACGGGCCAGCCGCTCGAGGACCTTCAAGATCTGCGCGTCGTGGAAGTAGATCAGCACGTTGCGGCACAGGATGGCGTCGAACCGGCCGAGCTTGCGGACCGAGGCGTCGTCGAGCAGGTTGATCGTCGCGAACTTGACCGCGTCGCGGATGCGCGGCACCACCGCGTAGCCCGCGGCACCGGCATCGAGGTAGCGGCTCGCGACCTCCGGAGGATGGCCGTCGCGCAGCGCGCGCTTGCCGTGGAGGCCGGCCTTCGCGCGCACGATGGTGTCGCTGCTGACGTCGCTCGCCACGATCTCGACGTGATCGAGGAGGCCGCGCTCCTCGAGCAGCATGGCGAGCGTGAAGGGTTCCTCGCCCGTGGAGCACGCTGCCGACCACACGCGCGCGCGACCACGCGTGCGGACGAGGTCGGTGAGGTAGTGATCGCAGAGCTGGACGAGCTGCCTGTACTCGCGAAAGAAGTACGTCTCGTGGACGAGGATCGCCTCGACGAGCTTGTGGAGCTCGACCGCGCCGGGGTCGTCGTAGCGAAGCCGATAGTAGTAGTCGAGCAAGCTGTCGAAGCCGAGCTCGGTCGCGTGGGTCGAGAGCTTGCTCTCGAGGATCGGTCGATCACCTGCGTCATAATGGACGCCACAGGCCTTCTCGATCAGGTCCGAGAAGATCGCGAACAGCGGCGGTGTGAGCGCAGGTTCCCCCATGGATCACGCGGCCACCAGTGCAGCGCAGACCCGGCGGACCTCGAGATCTGGGTCCTCGCGGGCGACTCGCGTCACGGCCTTGTAGGCACCGTCGACGGCCATCGCGATCAGCGTCGTCGCTGCGGCCCGGCGCGCGGCGGCATTGGTGAGCGTCAGCGCCTCGAACAGCGTCGTCGTCGCCGAACCCTCGTGCATGCGGGCCAGCGCCGACGCGAGAATCGGAGCGCGACGGTCATCGACGTTCGCGAGCCGGGCCGCGATCGCCGCGATCCGACACGCGCCTGGACGCGACAGCGTCAGGTGAACCGGATGCTCTTCGTCGCACGCGAGCGCGAGATCGACCAGCGCCTCGGCCGCCGCGCGGTCCCAGCGCTCGCCGAGCAGCGACAGCGCGGCATCGCGCACCTCGGCGACCGGATCGAGCGCTGCGACCGCGACGTGCTCGAGCGCCGAGTCCTCCGGACGCCGGGCGAGCCCCGAGAGCCCGATCAGCCGGGTCGCGACGTCGGTCGACTTCAGCGCCTCGAACAGGAACGGCAAGGCGGCATCGCCGGGTCGCAGGCCCACGCTGATCAGGGCAGCACGGCGCTCGTCGGGATCGCCGGAGCGGATCACGGAGCACAGGGCCTGCCAGGCCGCCGCCGTCTCGAGGTGCGCGAGCGCCTCGATCGCGGAGATCCGGACATGGGGCGTGGCATCCGCGAGGCGCGCGATCAGCTGCTCGACAGCGTTCGCCCGGCCGATCCGGCCGAGGCCCTGGCAAGCGTAGTAGCGGACCCACGCGAAGTCGTCCGCCAGCCCGCGCTCGAGGAGCTCGCCGGCATTCTCGCCGAGCCGGTTCACCGCGGCTCGCATCGCCGCCGCACGCAGCGTCGGCGTCGGGCTCACTGCGATCTCGGCGAGCAACCCGTCGACGCGTGGATCGTTGATCGCGCCGAGCGAGGCGACCGCGAGCTCCGCGATCCGGGGGTCGGCATCGCTGATGGCGAGGCTGACCGGCTCGTAGGCCTCCGCGAACCCCATGTACGCGATGATCCGGAGCGCGTACCGGCGCACCGCGGGCGAGCCGTGCTGGAGCGCCGCGATCACGCGCTTCGCGGTATCGGCGACGCCGAGCGATTGGATCGCCGCGGTCGCGGCGAGGGCCACCCGCGGGTTCGGATCGTCGAGCGTGGCGAACAGCTGAGGCACCGAGGCCGAGTCACCGATCCGAGCGAGCGCCTCGCACGCCCGCGCGCGGACCTCGCCGTTCTCGTCGCGGAGCAAAGCCCGCACACTCGCTGCGGCCGCCCGGCTGTTGACGATCGGGAGCACCGCGACCCGGGTGGCAGCGTCGACCGCGAGCGCGGCGATCTGCGCGGCGTCGTGGAGCTCGCCGATCCGCTGGATCGCCTCGGTCGCGATGGTGTGAAGCTCGGGATCGTCGAGCAGGCGCGCGAGCTCGGGAATCACGGATTCGTCGCCGATCCGGCCGAGCACGACCGCCAGCGCCGCGCGCTCCTCGGGATCGGACGCCCGCAGCGCGGCGGCAAACCGCACGAGTGATGGACCGATGCACTCGCGCATCGTGATGACGACCTGCGCCGCGACGCCGATCCACTCGGCGCGGGTCACGAGATCCGCGAGCGCGAGCGCGATCAGCCGCACGATCGCATCGCCGCTGCGCGGCAGCAGAGATGCGAGCGGCGGGATCGCCTGCGCCGATCCGGTGCGACCGAGCGCGCGGACGGCCTCGAAACAGAACGTCTCGTCGTCGAGCAGGCTCGCGAGCGGGGCGACCGCGCGCGGATCGCCGGACTTCGCCAGCACCTGGAGCGCCGGGAACGTGCGGAAGAAGTTGCGGTGCCCCATCACCGCGATCAGCTCGTCGATCGCGGCGCTGCCGCCGATCGCGCCAAGCGCCTCGATCGCCGCGACCGCGACATTATCGTCGACGTGCGAGATCGCCTTGCCGAGGATCGCGCACGCCTCGGTCGCGCGCCGCCTGCCAAGGATCTGCGCGGCGTCCGCGGCGATCGCGGGACGCGGGTCGGCGAGCATCGCCATCACCGCAACCGTCGTCGACTTGCCGATCGAGGCGGCGAGCGCGTCGACGGCCGCCGCGATCGAGTGCTCCTCGGTGCGCTGGTCGGAGAGCCAGGTGCAGAGTGGCCCGACCGAGTCGTCCCCGAGGGATGCGAGGGCCGCGACGCTCGCGCGCCGCACGGTCCAGCTCGGATCCGACATCGTCGAGATCAGCTCGTCGACGCCCGACGGGCCGAGCGCGACCAGCTGATCGATGTGCTCGACGCGCGCCTGCTCCGCCGTCGTCAGCGTGAAAGTCCGGCTGACCGTCATGCGGGAGGCTCTCCGGCCCCATCGAGCCTCGACGACATCGCCTCGACCTGCTGGTTCGTGGTGGCCTGTAGCGAGGCAACCTCGCGCGCCACGGTCGCGACATCGACGACACCGGCGGCCGCGGACTTCGCCTGCGCGGCAAGCGCGGTCGCGATCTCGCGGGTCCGACCACGTACCACGTGCATCGCCTGGTTGACCTCGGCCGTCGCGGTGGCCTGATCGCCGGTGATCCGTGCGAGGCCCTGGAGGGAGACCGTCTGCTTCGACACACTGCCGGCGAGGACGCTGAGCGCCTCGGCCTGCTCGCCGACGGTACGCGCCGTCTGCTTCGCGATCCGCCGGACCTCGTCGGCATCCTTGACCAGCGAGGTCACGCCGGACGCGTGCTCCGCGGTGGCCACCGTGATGTCGGCGGACAGCCGCGAGACGTCACGGATGCCGGCCTCGAGCTCCTTCGCGACCATCGCCTGCTCGGCGATCGCCCGCGCGTTCTGCACCGCGTGCTTGCGCGCACCATCCATCGCGCGCGCGATCTCGGCGGAGCCGTTCGCCTGCTCGGCGATGCCGGCGACCATGCGCTGGGTCGCGCCGGAGATCTCCTGCACGCTCGTCGACATCTGCGCGACGCCGCGGATCTGCTCGGTCAAGGCGGTCGCGGTGCGGAGCGTGGCGCCGCGCATCTGCACGGCCCCTCGCGCCAGCTCGGCCGCGCCGGTTGCCTGCTCCTCGGTCGCGCGCGTGACCTTCTCGGCCGTCGCGGTGAGCTGGGTGTTGCCCTTCACGAGCTCGCGCAGCGCACGCGCCTGCTCGCTGGTCGCGTCACGGGTCTGCTTGCCCATCGAGCGCAGCTCGCCTGCCGCACGCGCGAGGTTCTGGGTCGCCTGCGTCTGCTCGCTGCTCGCGCGGGCGATCGTCCGGCTCTCGATCTCGAGTCGCGCGGTCGTGCTCGAGACGGTCTGGACCGCGCGGGCCTGCTCCTCGCTGGCCATGCTGATGTTCTGGATCGAGCCGTCGAGGAGCTCGACGCCCTCGAGGATGGTCTGCAGGCCGCCACGGGCTTCCTCGCTGAGTGCGGCACCCTCGTCGGCGAGCCGCAGGCCTTCGGCGCTCGAGGTCAGCGCATCACGTGCTGCGAGCTGGAGGCCACGGACGATCTTCGCGACGTCGGTTGCCGCGGCCGCGGCGCGATCCGCGAGTGCGCGGACCTCCTCGGCGATCACCGCGAAGCCCCGACCGTGCTCGCCGGCGCGCGCGGCCTCGATGCTCGCGTTGAGTGACAGTAGATTCGTGCGGTCGGCGATCAGGTTGATCGCCTGCACCATGTCGCCGATCTCCTCGGCGCGGCGCCCGACATCCTTCATCACGCCGGCACCATCGATCATCGCCTGGCGGATCTTGATCAGGCCACCGATCGACCGACCGACGGTGATACCGCCGGCGCGTGCCGAGCCGGCGACGCGGGCCGAGGTGGTCCGGGTCTGCTCGACCACGCCACCGATCTTGCGGGTGACCGCCTCGAGCTGCATCGCCGCGGCCGCGCTCGACGACGCGAGCGTACTGACCTCACCGCCGGACTGCGCGACCCGCTGCGCGGAGCGCGCGAGCGCCTCGATCGCCACGGCGTTGCCGTCGACGACTGTCGCCATCTTCTCGGCGGTCGCGGCGACCTCCTCGACCGATGCGGCGACCTCGGCGAGGTTGCTGGCGGATGTGGTCGCGGCTTCCTCGAGCGTTCCTGCGAGATCCGAGACTCCGCGGAACGATCGTGCGAGCTCCTCGGCGGTGGCCGATGTCTGCTCGATCGAGCTCGCAGTCTCGGTCGTGTCCGAGGCGACGATCTCGAGCGCTCCGACGAGCGACTTGAACCCGGCCGCGATGTTGATGACCTTCTCGCCGACCTGGCGCGAATCGGTCGCGAGCCGCGCCGAACCGGCCGCCATCTCCTCGACGGTGGTCGCGACTTCTTCGATCGTCGTCGCGGTCTCCATGCCGCGCGCCGCGGTATCGGCGACGCTCTTGCTGGTCTCCGTCACCGCGGCGACGAGGCGCACCGTGGTCTCGGTGAGCTCGCTCGCGTTTGCCGCGGTGGACTTCAGCGAGCGCGCTGACTCTTCGAGCACGGTCGCCGTCGACTCGCTGCCCCGCGCCAGGAGCTCGCAGTCGGTTCGCACGGTCGCGACCGAGAGCGCGAGCTGCTGTAGATCGGCCGCGCTGGTGTCGAGAGCCTGCAGCGTGTCGCGTGCACTCGTCGCGACCTCCTGCTGCGAGCGCGCGAGCTGTTCGGTCGCCGTCGCGGTCTGATCGAGGCTGTGCGCGATGTCCTCGAGCGCCGCGCTCGCGGTATCCGACGCCAGGCTCTGGTGCACACCACTCTCGGCCAGCCGTTGCGCGGCCCGCGCGATCTCGACGGCGTGCTCGCCGGTCTGCTGGAGCACTCGCGCCGCATCGTCGGTGCGGTGCATGCCGGTGATCTCGCCGTTCCGAGGTTCAGTGCGTTTGTCGTTAGCCATGAGCGAGCTCCTCCCCGATCAGCCGGGGCACGTCGACGAGCAGAAATAGACGCTTGGTCACCGTCGCGACCGCGGTGACGAAGCCAGCACTTTGCCGTTCGATCATCTCGGGCGGCTTCTCGAAGCTGGTCTCGTCGATCCGCAGCACTTCACGGGCGCTGTCGACGAGCAGGCCCGCGACCCGCGTGCCGACCTGCACGACCAGCACGCGGTTGTCGATCGTGCGCTCGACCGGCGGGAGGCCAAACCGGACGCGCAGATCGACGACCGGCACCACGCGGCCGCGCACCTGCACGAGGCCGGCGACATACGCCGGAGCGCCCGGGACGAGCGTGGCGTTCTCGAACGACTCGAGGTGGAGCACCTGCGCGGCGGGGACCGCGTAGCTCGCGGTACCGACGCGAAACGTGACGTGGAGATCGTTGGTCATGATGCCACGCGGTCCCGGTAGACCGACGCGAGCTCGTTGAGGTCGAGCATCAGCGTCGGCCGGCCGTCGCCCAGATCGGTCGTTCCGGTGATGCCGGGGACGGTGACGAGCGGATCGTCGATGCTGCGAACGACGACCTCCTGGCGGCCGATCATCCGATCGACGCTGAATGCCATCGGCTGGCCGTTGCGGCGAATCACGAGCGCCTTGCGTGCGCGCGCGCCACTGTCGATCTCGAGGAGGGCGCCGAGCGAGAGCAGCGGGATCGCCTGGCCGCGGTGCTCGAACAGCGAGACCGCAGAATTCGTCGAGGCGCCGGCGCCCGGGCGAGGTGGCGAGGGTCCGACCGAGACGGTCTCCGCGGAGACCTCGAAGATCTCCTCGACGAGCGAGGCCGGGACCACGAAGCACTGGGCGCCGCACTGGAACGAGAACACGTCCATCACCGCGATGGTGATCGGCACGCGGAGCGTGAACGCGGTGCCCGCGCCGAGCGTGGTCTGCAACGCGAGCTCACCGCCGAGCTCGGCGACGGCGACCCGCTGCACGATGTCCATCCCGAGCCCTCGGCCGCTCGTGGTCGTCGCGACCTCGCGCGTCGAGAACCCGGGCCTGGTCAACACCTCGAGCAGCTCCGCATCGCTGGCGATCGGGCGCTTCGCGCGGCGCGCGATCGCGTCGCGATCGATCCCCTGGCCGTCATCGCGGACGACGAGCTCGATGTGATTTGCCGCGACCGCGACGCACGACACCCGCACGGTCCCGGTCGTGGGCTTGCCGGCGGCCGCGCGCTCCTCGGGGGCCTCGATCGCGTGATCGACGGCGTTGCGTACGAGGTGGATCAGGGCAGGCAACAGCCGATCGGCGACGGCCTTGTCGAGCTCGGTATCACCGGCCTCGAGGACCAGCTGGACCGGGCGCCGGGTCGAACGCGCGAGGCCGCGAACGAGCAGGTTCAGCGGCTCGAGCACGTCGGCGACACGCACCATACGCGCGCGCAGGATCGCGCGGCGCAGGTCGCGGAGCTGGCGCCCCTGGAGCTGCGCGATCTCGCGCAGCCGCCGCACGTCGTGACCGAGCTTCGCGATGGCCGCGATCTCGTGTTCGAGGCGGAACCTCGACACGATCAGCAGCGAGAGCTGCTCCTGCAGCTCGTCGAGGCGCGACAGGTCGACGCGCACGACCGCGCGCCCGATCGCGGTGACGTGATCGTCGCGGTCCGGCGCGCCAGGGGCATCGGGTGCGCCGCTGGCGGCAATCTCGGCGACGGCGGCGGCAGAGTGCGCGACGACGGCGACGATGTCGACGAGCTCCGTCGCAGCAGTCGCGGCGATGACGTCCCGGCTCGCCTTGCTGATCAACAGCATGTCGAACGCAACACCCGTCGCATCCCCCGGTCCGGCGAGCGCGCGTGGAAACACCCGCACGAGCTCGCCGATCGCGGCGAGATCGCGGCGCACCGAGGCGATCGTGATCCCGCGTGTGACGTTGCTCGCGCTCGGCATGAACGTCACCGCCCACACCGGGATCGCGGTGTCGTGCGCGTGGTCGAGCTGCTGGAGCTCACCGACCGTCAGGCGCCCTTCCCAGCCGGACGGGATTTTCTTGATCAGGCGAGTCGCCGCGGGCTCCGCGTCGATCGAGGCGATCGTCGCGATCAGCTGCACCGGAATCCCGGCGACTTGTCGGCGTTCGGCCACAGCCTGGACGCGCTCGGAGATCTCGCCGATGCCCTGGAGAGCAATCTCGACGGCCTTCGGGCTCAGCAGCCCGCCGGCGCGATCGGCGCTGCGGATCAGGGTCTCGAGCGCGTGCGCGATCTCGACGATCGGCTCGACGCCCATCATCCCCGCGAGCCCCTTGATCGTGTGGAGTGCGCGAAACAGGTCGCGCACGATCCGCGGGCGCGTCGTGCCCTCGGTGTTCGCGACCTCGATCTCGAGCAACGAGAGGTTCGCGGCAGCCGCCAGCTCTTCAGCCTCGGCCACGAACGCCCCGACGAATTCTTGCAGGTCGACGCGTTCGCTCACGCGGTAGGTTGCTTGCCGGGCAAGAACCGCCGCACGGCCTCGAGGATCTCGGCAGGCGCGAACGGCTTCGCCAGGAAGCCCGATGCACCCGCGTCGATCACCCGCGCGCGGCTCGCATCGTCACCACGCGTGGTCACGACGACGATCGGCAGCGTGCGGAGGCGATCCTGCGCGCGCACGAACTCGATAACCTCGAGCCCACCGACATCGGGCATGTTGATGTCGAGGATCACGAGATCGAAACCTGCCAGCGCGAGCCGCTCGATGGCCTCGAGACCGGTCGCCGCGAACTCGAAGGCCACCTCGCCGAGGGGCCGCAGGCACGCCGCGACCATGTCGCGCATCAACTTGCTGTCATCGACGATGAGGAGACGCTTCATTGGCTCGACCGAGCGCTCAGGCTAGCACGCGCGTTTACGCGGTCGGTGGGCGGACGCCAGCGCCGGACGCTTATGACACGATGCCTACAACTTACGTACTGTGCGGGCGCGAGCGCCCCGCGCACTGTGACGCGAGCGCACGGTCGGTAAGTCAGAGGCTCGAGTGACGTCCGCGGGCCTGATCGATCTCGTCGATCGACCTGCGCGCCCATGTCCTGGGGTGGCTGCATTCGTGCACTAGACGAGCAAATCATGGAGATGTTCACGTTCGGTCCGGGGACGATCGTCGGCCCGTACCGCATCGTGAAGCAGATTGGCTCTGGCGGCATGGGCGCGGTCTACGAGGCTGCTCACCTCGTGCTGCGCCGTCGCGCGGCGGTCAAGGTGCTGCACGCTCACCTGCGTGGCAAGTCAGGCCTCGACGCCCGGATGATCCAGGAGGCGTCGATCCTGGAGGATCTCTGTCACCCCGGGATCACGCGCATCTACGACTGTGCCGTGCTCGCCGACGGCCGGCCGTGGATCGCGATGGAGCTGGTCCCTGGCGAGAGCCTCGCGGTGCGGATGGCGCGGGAAGTCCGCATCCCGCATGCCGACCTCAGCAAGCTGATGTCGTCGATCGCCGATGTCCTCGCGACCGTTCACGTCCGCGGCATCGTCCATCGCGATCTCAAGCCCGATAACATCCTGTTCGCCGAGCTCCACACCGGCTTTCCGCTTCGCATCATCGACTGGGGAGTCGCCCGGCTCGGCCCGAGCGCGCGCCTCACCCAGGACGGTGTCACCTGCGGCACGCCGATCTACATGTCGCCCGAGCAGTGCGCCGGCAAGAACATCGCCCCCGCGTGCGACGTCTACTCGCTCGGCATCATGGCGTACGAGGCGCTGTGCGGCCATCCGCCGTTCGAAGGTGAAAACCTCGCCGAGGTCGTCAAGCTCCACCTGCACGGCGCGGCCGCACCGCTCGCGACCAAGTGTCCGACGGCACCGCAGAAGCTGTGCGAGCTCGTCCACCAGATGCTCCACAAGGTGCCGACGATGCGGCCGACCGCGAGCACGGTGAGCCTGAGGATGAACGAGCTCGCGAACTCGATCACCGATGCGCGCCACGACTTCGCGCAGTTCGAGCTCGAGGAGCCACCGAGCGAGTTCGCCTCGTTCGAGATCACCGGCGGCGCCCCACAACCAGTGCGGGCCGCGAAGTTTGGCCCGTCGCACGCCCTCGACCAGATCCTGACCGAGACCTCCGACTCGGACACCACGGCGAAGTGGGCGTCCGATCCAGGCGGTCCCGATCGAAAACCCGAGCAGTCCGCGTCGGACTCCACCACCCGCGCGACGCGGACCAGCGCCCAGGTCGAGAAGCTCGGGCGCTGACCCTGGTCACGCCTTCGCGAGCGGCAACGTGAGCTCGAAGGTCGCGCCCTGCCCTTCGGTGCTGACGACCGATAGTCCCGCCGTGCGCCTCCGCGATCGCGCGGCTGATGTAGAGGCCGAGGCCCGTCCCCTTCGCCTCCCCGCGCTTCCCCGACCAGTAGCGATCGAAGACGTGCGGCAGGCTCTCCGCTGCGATCCCCGGTCCGGTGTCGGTGATCGCGAACCGTGCGAGCGAGCCATCGCGTGCCCCGCGCACGTGAATCGCGTCGCCCGCGCGACAGAACTTGATCGCATTGCCGAGCAGGTTGCCGAACACCTGGGCCACCCGGTTGCGGTCGCAAGCGAGCTGCACGCCCTGGAGCTCGCACGCGCGATGGATCGTGATGCCACGCTCTGCGGCGCGCGGTTCGTGGACGTCGAGGACCTCGGAGACGAGCTGGTCCGCGTCCTCGACCCCGACGTCGAGCGCGAGCCGACCCGCGTTGATACTCGAGAGGTCGAGCAGATCGTTGATCAGGTGCTCCATGCGATCCTTCGAGCGCTTGACGATCTCGAGATACTTGCGCGCGCCCGGAACGGGATCACAGGTCGGCGACAACATCGACGTCGCCAGCTCGATCGCTCCGAGCGGGCTGCGCAGATCGTGCGACACGATCGCCAGCACGTCCTCGCGCGCGCGCACGGCCTCCTGCGCTTCCGCGTACAGCCTCGCGTTATCCGCCGCGGTGCGCTCGGCGGCCTCGCGCAGCACGTGCTGGTGGATCGCAGCGGTCGCGCGGGCGACCATCGCGGCGAACACCCGCTTGTCCTGGTTCGAGAAGCCATTGGACGTCAACGAGCCAATCTTCGCCACGCCGATCACCTCGTCGCCATCGATCATCGGCACGCCGTAGACGACACGCAGCCCGGCACTCGCGAGCACCGGGCTGTGCAGATCGCGCGACGAGGGCGTCGTCATGGACTGCGGTTGCCTGGAGGTCGCGATCGAGCCCGCGAAGCTAGCCTTCAGAGGGATCGCGAAGCCTTCCTCGGTATCGCGATCGAGCCCGGTTGCGGCGCGAACGCGAAACCCGTCGCTGTCGCGCAGCAGGATGGCGGCAGTGTCGACCGACAGCGTCGAGTCGCGCAGCACTTGCAACAATCGCCGTAGCAGCTCGGTCAGGTCGCGGCTCTCGAACGCCGCCGTCGAGATCCGGTCGAATGCGACCAGCGTGCGCTCCCGCACCGCGGTGTAACGCGCGACGCTCGCGAGGACCGAGAAATCGATCGCCTCGTCCAGCAGCCGGATCTCGGCGAGCGCGGGTGGTGCGGTCGCGGCGCGCTCCCAGACCTCGAGGATCGACACCCGGAGCATGCGGAACTCGGTCACCACCTGGACCAGGTCGAAGCCTTCCTCGAGGCGCTCGAGCGCATGCCGCTCCGCGATCTCGATCGGGAGATGCGGCGAGCTCCCCGCGGCCAGCTCGCCGGCCATCGCGCCGATCCGATCGAGCAGATCGGGGACGTGATCGATCAGGCTCGGACGATCGAGCCCACGGGCCTGGGGAAGCGTCCTGACGCGGCGCTCCCACTCGCACAGGATGTCGTCCCGCCGGAGCTCGAGCAGATCCACCAGCCGTCGCACCGAGTCGTGCCGTGAGCTGCTCGGCTGCATGTCGATGCCATGGTCGTGTTCAAGATTCAGTCCGCTCAGATCGGCGTTTCAGCCCTGTGGCGCGTCGCGGCGCTGACATGTCGTGCGTGGCGAGAATGTCGTCGACCACCGTGCGCTCTTGCGCGGTGTGACCGGTGGGCTCGCGAGGTCTGCGACGGACGTGAGGTCGCAGTTGGATCTCGAACGTCCTCGAACAATCCCAATACCCTCGATCACGCCGACCGCTTCGGCACCGCATGTCGAACAATCCAGACCTCGCGATCCCGACGGTGATCGACGACGTCGCGACGCAACCGGTCTCGCTTGGCCGCGAGATCTTGATCGTCGATGACGTGCCGGCAAACCTCGTCGCGCTCGAGGCGGCACTCGCTCCGCTGCAGCGGCCGATCGTCAAGGCGAGCTCGGGACGCGAGGCGCTCGCGTACCTGCTCGACAAGAACTTCTCGCTGCTCCTGCTCGACGTTCAGATGCCGATCATGGATGGCTTCGAGACCGCCGCCTTGATCCGCGGTCGCGAGCGCACCAAGCACCTGCCGATCATCTTCATCACCGCGCATCACCACGATCAGGCGGCAGTGCTGCGCGCGTACCGGCTCGGCGCCGTCGATTTTTTGACGAAGCCGATCGAGCCCGCGATCCTGCTCGCGAAGGCGTCGGTGTTCGTCTCGCTGCAGGATCGAACCGAGGAGCTCGCGTCTGAACGATTCCAGCGCGAGTTCGACGCGACGCGACGCGAGTACGAGAACGACGCGCTGCGCCGGCAGATGGAGCAAGAGCACGCCGCCAAGGTCGAGCTCGCGCGTCTCAACGCCGCCCTCGCCGAGACCGATCAGCACAAGGACGAGTTCCTCGCGATCCTCGGCCACGAGCTCCGTAACCCGCTCGCGCCGCTGCGCACCGCGATCGATCTCGTCAAGGGGCACCCCGACACGCCGCTGAGCGAGCGCACGATCGACATCCTCGATCGCCAGACCGAGATGCTGACCCGGCTCGTCGAGGATCTACTCGACCTGTCGCGGATCAACGCGAACAAGATCGAGCTTCGCCCCGAGCCCGGAGACCTGCGCACGCTCGTGCAGGCCGCGGTCGACACCAGCCGACCGGCGGTCGAGCAGCGTCGCCACGCGTTGGCGCTCGAGGTCGGCCCGGAACCCGTCCACGTGGTCGCCGATCGCGTGCGGCTGATCCAGGTCGTCACGAATCTGATCAACAACGCGGCCCGCTACACCGAGCTCGGCGGCAAGATCGCGGTCGCGTGCGGTATCGTCGACGGGCGCGCGTTCGTACGGATCTCCGACAACGGGATCGGGATCCCGGCCGAGCTGCTACCGCGGATCTTCGACATGTTCGTGCAGGAGCGCGTCCGCTCCGATGGCTCGGGTGGTCTCGGCCTCGGCCTCGCGCTGTCCCGCCAGCTCGTGCAGATGCACCACGGGACCATCACGGCCCGCAGTGGCGGCCGCGATACCGGCAGCAGCTTCGAGCTGAGGTTACCGCTCGCCGGCCCGCCCGATGTGCCCGCCGCCCATCTGCGGACCGATGCGGTGCAGCCGCTCGCGCGACCGGTGGTCACCGCACTACGAACCGTCGTCGTCGACGACAACGCCGACGCCCGCGAGCTGGTCGCGGATCTCCTGCGATCGCGCGGTCACGTCGTCATGACCGCGGGGGACGGCCACCAGGGTCTCGTGATGATCCGCGATCACCGTCCGGACGTCGCGATCGTCGACCTCGGTCTGCCGGGCATCGATGGCCTGACGCTCGCGCAGCAACTCCGCGAGCAATGTCCCGATCTGCGAACCCGCCTCGTGGCGCTGACCGGCTACGGCCTCGCAGGCGATCTGCAGCGCACGAAGGAAGCCGGGTTCGATGCCCACCTCGTGAAGCCCGCATCGGCCGCGGCGATTCTCGCGGCGCTCGCGCCAGCGACGCCTTGAGCCATAGGAAATTCCTGGGGCTCGGGCGATGGATCACGTGATCTCACGAGTTCTCCCGCACGCGGCGCGTACGGCGCCTCGATCTGTTGCATGCTGGGGGGCGTGTCGCAGTACTCGGAGGACACCGCGCACGACGACGAGCTCGTCGTGCCGATCGGACAGGACATCCTCGTCGTCGATGATGATCCGAAGAACCTCGTCGCGATCGAGGCTGCCCTCGGTCCCCTCGGACGACGCCTCGTGCTCGCACACTCCGGCACCGAGGCGTTGAGCCGGCTCCTCGAGCAAGACTTCGCGCTGATCCTGCTCGACGTGATGATGCCGAAGATGGATGGCTTCGAGGCTGCCAAGCTGATCCGCTCCCGCGAGCGGAACCGAGCGACGCCGATCATCTTCATCACCGGGCTCGCATGGGAGGAGACCGACATCCTCCGCAGCTACGAGCTCGGCGCCTTCGACTTCCTGGTCAAGCCGGTACGTGCCGAGGTGCTGCGCGCGAAGGCGTCGGTGTTCCTGTTACTCCAGGAGCGAACGCTCGCGCTGCGCGAGGCGCTGGCACGGATCCACGACCGCGAGCTCGCGAAGCTCTACCAGGCCGAGCAAGCGGCCAGGCTGCTCGCCGAGCTCGCGAAGCGTCGCGCGCTGTTCCTGTCGCAGGCGAGCGCGATCCTCGGCGCGTCGCTCGACATCGACGACACGTTGCGCAACGTGGCGCAGGCCGCGGTCCCCGGCATCGCGGACTGGTGCGCCGTCGAGCTCGTCGGCGAGGACGGCGTGCTGCGCCAGGTCGCGGTGGCGCACGTCGATCCGACGAAGATCACGCTCGCAAGGGAGCTGCGCGAGCGATACCCGACGCCACCGGACGCGCCGACCGGCGTCCCGAACGTGATCCGCACCGGCACGTCGGAGCTCTACACCGAGATCCCGGACGCCATGCTCGTGCAGGGAGCGCGCGACCCCGAGCATCTTCGACTCATCCGCGAGCTCGGGTTGCGGTCGGCCATGATCGTGCCGATCTTCGATCGGGGACGAGCCGTCGGCGCCATCAGCTTCGTCACCGCCGAGTCCGGCGAACGCTACTCCGCCGACGACCTGCAGATGGCGGAGCAGCTCGGCGAGCGAGCGAGCGTGGCCATCGCGAACGCCCGGCTGTACGAACAGGCCAAGGTGGCCATCCAGCTCCGCGACGACTTCGTCTCGATCGCCGGGCACGAGCTGCGGACGCCACTCGCGACGCTCTCGCTGCAGATGGAGGCGCTGCTCCAGATCCGGGACGACACCCCGATTGCCGAGGTCCGGCACCGCGGCACGAAGCTCGCCAAGCAGGTCGCGCGGATGTCGTCGCTCGCCGATCAGCTGCTGGACGTCAGCCAGCTCGCGACAAAGCGGCTCGAGCTCGCTCACGAACGCTTCGATCTGGGCGCGCTCGCGCGGGAGATCGTCGCGCGCATCACGGACGAAGTTCCCGACGCGCGGATCTCGATCGACGCTCGCGAGGTCGTCGGCAGGTGGGATCAGGCTCGCATCGACCAGGTCGTGACCAACCTCGTCACCAACGCCATCAAATACGGCGACAGCAAGCCGGTGTCCGTGCGCGTCGACGGCGACGCCACGGAGGCCATCCTCACGGTCGCCGACCAGGGCATCGGCATCGCGACCGACGACCAGGCGCGGATCTTCGAGCGCTTCGAGCGTGCGGTCTCACCACGGCGCTTCGGCGGGCTCGGGCTCGGGTTGTGGATCGTGAAGCAGCTCGTCGACGCCCACGGCGGCTCGATCAACGTCGCCAGCACGCCCGCGACCGGCACGACGTTCACGGTAACACTTCCACGACAGCCCGCATGATGCGATCGTTGGCGTGCATGCAAGATCGGCCAGCGCCGTGACCCCAGCCGTGACCGATCCGTGCGTCCTGGTGGTCGAGGACGATACCGACCTGCGCGAGACGCTCGCGGAGCTGCTCGCGATGTCCGGGTATCGGGTCGAGACCGCCGAGCATGGCCGGGCCGCGCTCGACAACATGCAGACCAAGAAGCCATGTTTGGTGTTGCTCGACCTGATGATGCCGGTGATGGACGGCTGGCAGGTCATCGAGGCGATGAAGCACGACCCCGAGCTCAAGGACATCCCGGTGTGCGTCGTCTCGGCGCAGGCCCAGTCAGCGCCGCCCGGGAGCAAGTGCGTGATCAAGAAGCCAACCGCGCTATCGGCGCTGCTCGGTGTCGTCGCCGAACATTGTCTGCTGCACCACCCTCCCTGAGCTGCTTCGAGCCGAGTGTTCGATCCTGACGTCGGGGATCACGAGCGCGATCGAGGAGGCGCGGCTGCGTCGGTGGTCAGTCGGCGACGGGCGGCACGACGTCCGCACCGTCGTGAAGCCGCCGGTAGAGCGAGCGGCGATCGATCCCGAGGATGCGCGCGGCGTCGGTCTTGTTGTTGCCGGTCGCGATCAGGACCTGGCGGACGTAGCGGCGCTCGATCTCGTCGAGCGTGATCAGCTCGTCGGGGATGCCGGTCGCGGTCACCGTCTCGGGCTCGCGGTACTCGCGGATCTTGGTCGGCAGCTCGTCGACCGTGATCCGGTTGAGGCTGCCGAGCGCCATCGCGCGCTCGACGCAGTTCTGCAGCTCGCGCACGTTGCCCGGCCAGTCGTAGGCGACCATCTTGCGTGCCGCGTCGTCGGTGACCGTCGCGATCGGCTTGCCCGTGCGCGTCGCGATCTTGTGGATGAAGTGCGCGGTCAGGGTCAGCAGATCACCCGGCCGCGCGCGCAGCGGCGGCACCGCGACCTGGACGACGTTGATCCGGTAGAACAGATCCTGGCGGAAGCGCTTCTCCTCGACCGCGGTCTCGAGATCGCGGTTCGTCGCGGTGATCAAGCGCGCGCCGAACGAGACCTCGACATCACCGCCGACCGGCCGCAGCTTGCGCTCCTGCAGCGCGCGCAGCAGCTTGACCTGCATCTCGAGCGGCATCTCGCCGATCTCGTCGAGGAACAGCGTGCCGTCGCCGGCCTGGACGAACAACCCCGGGCGGGTCTGCCGGGCGTCGGTGAACGCGCCGCGGACGTGGCCGAACAGCTCGCTCTCGAGCAGCGCCGGCGGCAACGCCGCACAGTTGATCGCGACGAACGGATGGTGCCGGCGCTCGGAGAGATCGTGGATCGCGCGGGCAACCAGCTCCTTGCCGGTGCCGCTCTCGCCGGTGATCAGCACGGGCGCGGTGCTGTCGGCGACCTTGCGGACGAGCGAGGTGACCTCTCGAATCGCGGGGCTATCGCCGACGATCGTGTCGATCGGTTGCGCCGCTGCGACCGCGATCCGGAGCCGGCCGACCTCGCGGCGCAGGCTCTGATACGCGACGGCCCGCTCGATCGCGACCTCGAGGCTCGCGAGCGTGACCGGCTTGCTGAGGAAGTCGTAGGCGCCGGCGCGGATCGCCTCGACGGCGGTCTCGAGGCTGCCCTGCGAGGTCACGACGATGCCGAGGACCTCCGATTGCCGCTCGCGGAGCCGCGAGACCAGCTCGAGGCCGGAGACCTCGCGGAGGTGCACGTGCGCGACGACGATGTCGATCGGAGTCCGTTCGAGGAACGCCAGCGCCTCCTTCGCTGAATGGACCGCCTCCACGATATAGCTGCGCCGCCGGAGGCCATCGCGCACGAGCTCCGCAAAGTCAGGGTCGTGATCGACGACAAGGATCGAGGTCACGGCACGGTTTTACTCGGCTGACAGGACCCCGTCCATCGCTAACAACCCGTGATCAATGGAAACCTGGGGTTAGCCGACGTCGTGTTGCCGGCCGTGAGGTTTCGGGAAAACTCGCCGTCCTTATCCCGGGCAACCAGTTACAAGATGAAGAGGTACACGATGCTAGACGACGAGGAGCTCGAAACGCTCGTGGTGGCGGCGGCGGCGGCTGATGAGGCCGCATGGCAGCGACTGTGGGCGACGATCGAGCCCCCGCTGTCGCGCATCATCGCGCAGCCGCGGTTCCTCGGCCGGCTCGGCCAGCGCGAGGACGATCGCCGCAACATCGTGGTCGCCGTCATGAGCCGGCTGCGCGCCGATCAGTTCAATCGTTTGCAGCTCTACCTCGAGGCACGCCGGACCAACCCGCGCCTCCGGTTCCTGAGCTGGCTGCGCGTCGTCGCGAAGCGGGTCGGCATCGACTACCTGCGCGCGCATCCCGATTACGTGCGGCGCCATGACAAGGACGCGAGCCGGCCAGGGGTGTGGATCGATCCGAAGACGCTGCCGCCGGCGAGCCAGATCTTCGGCGAGCGACCGCCGGTCACGACGCGCGGCACCGCCCACGAGCTACTGCGGTACGCGGCCGGCGCGATCCCCGACGATCAGCGCCGCGCCCTCGAGCTGTGGGCGCAGAGCGAGAGCTTCGAGGACATCGCGCGCGTGCTCGGGCTCGCGAACGCCGCCGAGGCCGAGCGCACCGTGCGCGCGGTGATCGAGCGGCTGCGGCGCAAGTTCCGAGATCCCGACGTGGATCGCCTGTCATGAACGAGTGCCCCGAGCTCGGCGCGTTGGAGGGCAGCCCTCGCCCCCCCGAGCTGCGGGACCACATCTCGCGCTGCGACTCGTGCAAGCTCGTCGTCGAGGTCTTCGATGCCGCGGACGGGCGGCTCGATCTCGAGGACTGCGTGCAGTTCGATGCGCTCCTCGCCGCGCGCGCGGACGGCACGCTGGGCCGTGCTGGCCGGAACCTGCTCGACCGCCACCTCGCGAGCTGCGAGTCGTGTCGCGAGGTCGCCGCGACGCTATCGCCGACGCAGGACGCCGACGGCGACCAGCAGGCGTTGCCGAGCGTCGATCCGGCGTCGTACGCACTCGGCCTCGAGGTCGCGCGCGGCGGCATGGGCCGCATCCTCGCGGCACGCGATCTGCGGGTCGGCCGGCCGATCGCGATCAAGGAGCTGCTCGGACGCACGCCGCAGCTCGCGGCGCGGTTCGAGCGCGAGGCTCGCGTCACCGCCCGCCTCCAGCACCCGGGCATCGTCCCGATCTACGAGATCGGCAAGTGGCCCGACGGCACGCCGTTCTACTCGATGCGCATGGTCGACGGCCGGACGCTCGCGGATGCGATCAGCTCGGCGAAGTCGCTGGCCGCGCGGCTCGCGCTGCTTCCCGCGGTGATCGCGGCGACCGAGGCCGTCGCGTTCGCGCACGCCAAGCGCGTGATCCATCGCGACCTCACGCCGTCGAACGTGCTGGTCGGTGCGTACGGCGAGACCGTCGTGATCGACTGGGGCCTCGCCAAGGATCTCGCAGACACGAGCGCGAGCGACGACGTCGACGCGGAGGCCTACACGTCACCCGAGTCGAGCTCCGAGCAGCTGACGGGGGTTGGAGCGGTGATCGGCACGGCGGCGTACATGCCTCCCGAACAGGCACATGCGGTCCCCGTCGACGAGCGCGCGGACGTGTATGCGCTTGGCGCGATCCTCTATCACCTGCTTGGCGGCGTGCCGCCGTACCGCGCGAAGACGGCGCGCGAGCTCTTGCGCGCCGTCAAGACCGCACCGCCACCGCCGATCCAGGAAATCGCGCCTGGCACGCCGCGCGACCTGGTCAGCATCGTCAGCAAGGCGATGGCGCGTGATCCCGACGCGCGATACCCGAGTGCGCGCGAGCTCGCCGAGGAGCTCAAGCGGTTCCAGACCGGGCGCCTCGTCGAGGCCCACGCGTACTCGCGGTTCGAGCTGGTCCGCCGATTTCTGCGCCGCCACCGCGCGGCGGTCACCGTCTCGGCGCTCGCGTTCTTCGTGCTGGCGACCGTCGGGACGATCGCGGTCGCGAACATCCTGACGTCGCGAGCAGAGGCCCGCGCGATCGTTCGCGAGCTGATTCTCGAGAAGGGCCGCGTCGAGCTCCTCGCGGGCAACACGCAGCGCGCCCTCGCCTACCTGTACGAGGCCTACCAGCGCGGCGGCGATGGGCCGACGCTGCAGTTCCTCCTCGGCAGCGCGCTCTCGGGCTTCGCGTCGTCGGAGCGCACGCTCGATTGCGGCGGCAGCGTTCGCAGCGTCGAGTTCGATCCACTCGGCCGCTACGTCGCCGCCGGCTGTCATGACATCGCGAAGGTCTGGCGCCTCGACAACTACCAGGAGGTGGCGAAGTTCCAGGCGATCAAGCTCGATCGCGCGGCGAACGACTTCGACAGCGTGCGGTTCTCGCCGAAGCACGACGCGATCGCGACGTGGGGCGAGGACGGCACCGCGCGGATCTGGGACCTGACGACGGGTGCGCTGCGCGCGACGCTCGAGCATGGCGCGCACATCACGCGGCTCACGTTCACGCCCGACGGCGCGCGGGTCGCGACGACCGGCTACGACGGGATCGCGATCATCTGGGACGTCGCCGCGCAGCGCCCGCACCGCCGGATCGTCGCGAGCGAGGATGTGTTCCGCAACCTCTACGGCCTGCTCACCCCCGACGGCAAGATGCTGCTCACGGCGACGCTCGAGGGCAAGGGCAAGGGCTGGGACGTCGAGACCGGCAAGCCGTTCGGCGAGCGCGACCACGGCAGCTTCGTGATCGGCGGCGACGTCTCGCCGGATGGCGCGCTCGCGGTGACCTGCGGCAAGGACCATCGCACCAAGCTGTGGGACGCCCGCACCGGCGAGCTCGTGCACACGCTCGCAGGTCACACCGATGCCGTGTGGAAATGCGTGTTCAGCCCCGACGGCACGCTCCTGCTCACGACCGGTCACGACGGCACCGGCAACGTGTGGAGCGTGCGAACTGGCGGGCTCCTGACCTCGGTGCATCACGGCGACATCGTGATCAACGCTCACTTCGCGCCACCGGTCGCACGCATGTTCGTGACCGTCGGCGTCGGCGGCCGCCTCAAGGTCTGGGACACCCGGTCGGGTGCGCTACTCGCGAGCCTCGACTCGGTGCGCGGCAAGGACGCGCGGTTCTCGTCCGACGGCCAGCGCCTGGCAGCGGCGCGTGGGGATGGGCGCATCCAGATCTGGCGAGGCGTTGGCCAGCAGCAGGCCGCGCTGCGGTTGCCGCCGGGCGCGGCGGTCGGCGCGATCTCGCGGGATGGATCGCGCGTCGTCCTCGAGACCCGCATCGGTCCTGACCTCGCGCTGTCGATCGCGCAGACCTCGACCGCGGCGGCGGTGCTGCACCCCGGCACCGGCCAGCTGCTCGCGCCGTACGCGCTCGCGACCGATACGGACGTGCTTGTCGCGTGGAGCGATGGCGGGCTCGAGGCGGTCGACGTGATGACCGGCCACCACCTCGGCCGGCTGCTCGTCGGCGATCGCGTCGAGGCGGTACAGATCGCGACGAACGGCGCGCGGATCGGCGTCACGTTTCCTGATCGCTGCGAGATCTGGGACCTCGCGACCCGCAGCCGCATCGCGATCCTCGCCGGGGCCCGCAACGTGATGCTGTCCGACGACGGCCGCCGCGCGATCACGTGGGGCGAAGCCGGCGTGCCCGCCACCGTGTGGAACGTCGACGGCCAGCTCCCGATCCGGAAGGTCACGGCGATCGGCAACTTCCGGCCGATCGGGTTTGCCGCCGGCGGGACTCGCGTCGCGCTCGTCGAGCAACTCGAGAGCGATATCCATACCGTGAGCCTGTGGAGCGTCGACTCGGGTGCGCTGCTCGGCCGCCGCCGCGATACCGGCCGCGCACCGTCGATCGATCCGAGTGGGACGTGGCTGACCACGATCGACACCGATCACAGCGTCACCGTGTGGCGGACGTCGAATGGCAAGGTGCATGCCTCGTTCCTCGGCGAGCCCGTCGTGCAGGCGCGGGTCAACCGCGACGGCAGCCTGGTCGCCGCGGTTGCCGAGTACGGCACGGCGATCACGGTGTCGAGCGCGGTCGATGGCCGCTTGCTCGCGCGCTGGCCGATCGAGCACGAGGCGCCCGCGGTGTCGCAGGAGACGCTCCAGGTCGCGTCGAGCCGCGTCGCGTGGTCGCGCGATGGCGCCTCGTTGATCAGCGTCGGCGTCGGCGTCAACGTGTGGAGCGTCGCGCGCAAGTACAAGCCGGCAGAGATCGCGCAGCTCGTGAAGCGCAACGTGCCGTGGCGGGTCGAGAACGGTCACCTCGCGTGGATCCGCAACAGCCGGCTGCACGGCACCGTGATCGAGGACGGCAAGCCAAGGCCCGGCGTCAAGATCCTCGTCGAGATCCGCACGCCGCCTGATGTCGGTGCCACGCCGATCAACTGGGAGTCCTCGAAGATCCGCGTGAGCACGCGCAACATCACGACCAACGCGCTCGGCGAGTTCGCCCTCGATGGCCTGGTTCCCGGCGAGTACGTCCTGACCGTGCACGAGCGCCCGTTCACCGCGCACGTCAGCGCCGAGGACGATCCCGTCGTGATCGATCTCACCGCCGATCCGTGATGGCACGCGCGCGGCTCGGTCGGATTCACGTGGTGCACGTGCTCGTGCTCGTGCTCGGCGCGATCGCGTTCGCCGTCGTCGTCGATCGCGTCGGCTGGGATGCGATGCAACGCGCGGTGATCGGTGCGGGATGGTGGTTCGTCGTCATGGCCGCGCTCGATCTTGCATCGGTGTTCTGCGACGCCGCCGGCATCCACCAGTTCGTACGCGTCCACGAGCCGATCTCGTACTGGCGCGTGATCGCCGCGCAGGCGAGCGGGATGGCGCTCAACCGGCTGACGCCGGGCAACTCGGTCGGCGAGGCGCTCAAGGTCACGATGCTGATGGCGCACGTTCCGCGGACCACCGCGGTGTCCGCGATCGTCAAGTTCAACCTCGCGACGCTCTACGTCGCTCTCGCGGTGATCGTCATCGGCGTGCCGCTCACGCTCGTCAGCCTCGACCTGCCCGCGCGTGTGGAGCTCGCCGTATGGATCGGCACCGGGCTGCTCGTCGTCGTCGCGGTCGCGCTCGCGTTGGTCGTGCGACGCGGCGCACTCGCCACGCTCATCGAGGGCATCCGGCGCAGCCGGCTGATCTCGGCGGCGCGGGCCGCGCGCTGGCTCGACCGGATCCGTGCGATCGACGCGAACATCCGTGGCTTCGGCGATCCGCGGTCGCGGCGCGGCGTCGCATTCGTAATGGGCTCGCGGGTGCTGCACTGGATCGGCACGATCGTCGTGCTCGAGGCCGCCGGCGTGCCGATGACCGTGCCGCTCGTGATCGGCATGCTGTCGGTCGGGATCCTCGTGACGTGGCTCTCGAATGTGATCCCGCTCGGGATGGGCCTCGCGGACGGCGGTAACTACCTGCTCTATCCGGCACTCGGCTCGGCGGCGTCGGCTGGGCTCGACTTCACGATGGTCAACCGGACGCGGACCGTGATCATGGCGGCGCTCGGGCTCACGATCATGCTGCTCGCGACGCTGATCGATCGGTCGATCCGCACGGCGTCCGGTGTCCGTCGCGATGCGGACAGCGTGTCCGAGCCTCGGCCATAGCCGCCTGCAAGTCCGCGATGCCACGATGCCTGCGGGCTGGCGCGCCACGTGGATGACCACGCTGCATGCGCAAGCGCCGCCCGCCCCATCCGCTCGAACATCATCCGTCGTTTCGCGCCGCGATCGCGGCCGCTCCACCGCTCGCCGAGCTCGCCTCGAAGATCGCCGCCGGTGATCTCGTCGGCACTCTCGCGGTCGCGTGCAGCGACCTCGCGGACGGCTTCGCGGCACCGCCCGACAGCCGGCGGCGCGTCCAGGCCCATCACCGCGCGTGGGTCGCGGTCCGCGAGATCGACCGCGCGGTCAACGCGCCGGGCCGCCGCCGGCTCGCCCCGAAGGAGCTGTTTCGAAAGGCCCAGCGGGCGATCGACCGGGCCGACGTACTGATCGGGGCGCTGCTTCCTTCCTGACGGAATCTCCTACGGGTCACGTGATTTTTCGCGCAACGATCCAGGCTGACGCGCGACATCGCCCCGCAACCCACCTCGAATCAGAGATACCATCACCTACTGGAGGTCTCATGCGATTCAAGGTCGTGCTGATGTGCTGTGCGCTCGCGGCGGTTGCCGGTGGTTGCAAGAAGAAGGGCGGCGGTGGCGGCGGTGGCTGGTTCGTCGGCGAAGACGGCATGATGATGGACGTCAGCCACGACGGCACCCTCGGCGAGGGTTACGACCTCGGCGCGAGCGAGACCCTGAACGCGATCGCGTGTCGCTACCTCGATGAAGCGTGGGTCGCCGGCTCGAACGGCACCTTCCTCCAGACCTCGGACGCCGGCGAGTCGTGGGAGAGCCATGACCTCGGCACGACCGCCGACCTGTATGCGATGGCGACGCAGGATGCCGGTCCCGTGTACATCGCCGGCGACGGCGTGTTCTTCACGGCGAACCCCGACCGCGCCACCGGCGCGGCGCAGTGGACGCAGCTCGCCGAGCCCACGACGAACTTTCGCGGGCTGTCGGCCGCACAGCGCGGCACCACCGTCCTCGCGGTCTCCGCGGATGGCGGCATCTGGTCCTACGCCGACGGTCGCCTCGAGCGCCGCGGCACGCTCGCCGGGGTTCGCGCGGTCGCGGTGTCGCCCGACGGCACGTACGCGATCGCCGCGGGCGACGGTCTCGCGCGCAGCGTCGACGCGGGCCTGACCTGGACCCCGCTCGCCGTCGACGCGGCGCTGCGCTTCGAGGACGTCCGGATCGATCACGCGGGCGAAGCGCTCGCGGTCGGCACCGGCGGTACCGTCGCGCGGATCGATCTCGACGGCCGCGTGCTCGTCCAGCGCGTCGGCACTGCGAACCTGCGCGCCCTCCACGTCGCCCCGTCGACGACCTACTCCGGCAGCGGCTTCGCCGGCGGCGACGGTGGCCAGACCTGGATCACGCACGACTCCGGCTGGACGTGGATCGAGGGTCCGAACCTCGGTCGCACCGTGCTCGGCGTCGACGAGATCGGCGACGGCCACAACTGACGCCGGAAGGCGGCCGCCGGGCGCGAAGCGAACGGGCGCGTGCGAAGCACGCGAGCGGCAGTCGAGCCGGAGCGCAACGGAGGCGAAGAACTAATACTGACCGCGACGCTCGTCAGTTCGTACAGACGAGCGAGTCACCGCCGTGGCCGCGGTTCTCCTTGCCGGCGCAGTTGTATCCGCCACGGCAATCCGCCGGTACGTCACAGCTCAGCAGGCAGATGCCACCCTCGGTGTTGATGCAGTGGGTGCCGTCCGGGCATTGGTCGTCGGTGGTGCACGGCTTGACGCAGGTCCCCTGCGGGTAATCATCGCCGAGCTGGCACCGGTATTCGCAATCACCGCTGCTCGCACACGGCCCACCGACGACATCGCCCCCGTTGCCGACGCCGTCGCCTCCGCAGGCTGATGCGGCCACGAGCACGATGCAGATCAGAACGAGTCGATTCATCAGCTTCTCCTTGATGGAACTAACCCGCTAGTTCACGCGGTCGCGCTCGCCGATCGCGAGCCGGCGGCCGGCGAGACGATCGAGATCGTCGTCGCGTATCGCGATCGCAACGGCACGGAGCACCCGATCGCACCGGTCACCGGTGACACCGATGACACCGGCGCGTTCGATACGCCGCTGACCGGCCTGACCTGGGACGGCATCGGCACGGTGACCGCCCGGATCGCGGGCACCACGATCGAGGCCAGCGCCACGTTCGCGGTCCTCGATCGCACCGCCCCCCAGGTCACGATCACGCCACCAGCGAGCACCCAGGTCCGGGCCGGTGCGGATCTCAAGATCCTCGTGCGCGTCGTGGACGAGATCGGCATCAGCCGCGTGCTGTTCGAGACCGCCGGCATCGTCACCGGCGATGACTCGACCGTCGTCGCGAGCGGCACGATGGACACCTCCTTGTCGTTCGACGTCTCGGTGCCCGACAACGCGACGGTGGGATCGAAGATCACGCTGTACGCGCTCGCGGCCGACCTGTCGCAGAACGAAGGCGCCGCCGCACCGGTGACGCTGACCGTGGTGCCGTGATGCACGCGCGGAGTGCGTTCGTGCTCGTCGTCGCGACCACGGCGTTACCAGCACAGGCACGTGCTGAAGCCCCGGTCGGGGTCGTGGTGAGTGGCGGCGGATCCATGCAGGCGCCGGTGGCGACGTCGATCGCGAGCCTGCTCCAGCAGCGCGGGCGCGAGGTCGTCACGTCACCGTTGCCACCCGAAGCTGTCGACACCCTGGGCGATTGCTTCGTGATCGAAGACGCCGGTTGCGCGCGCGCTGTGGTCGAACAACGCGCCACGACCCGCAGCGTGGTCTACGTGAAGCTCGATGACAGATCCGGTCGCGTCACGATGCACGTGTACTGGTTCGAGCACGGGCAGGCGCCGGTTCACCGCACGGCGTCGTGTGATGCCTGCACGTCGGCCCAGCTCATCGCGCTTGCCGACACCACGATCACGACCGTGGTTCCCGCACCCGCGCGTAGCGCATCGGCAGCGCCGGCCGCCGAGCCTACCGCGGCGGTGACGACGACCGCGCCCCGCGAGCGCGAGCCGGAGCCGGCGCACCATGGCTTGGCCATCGGTGCCGAGCTCGGCGAGCCGACCTCGCTCACCGTCGGCTGGTTTTTCGATCGGTTCTCGATCAACGGCGCGATCGGCACCGGCACGCTGGCCGGGCTCGGCGCGTCGTTCCATGTCGACGGGCACCTCGAGGTGGCTCGGCTGTCGCCCCGGATGCCGCTCTACGTCGGGCTCGGGGCTCGTTACTACCACCACGGGTACGAGGCGATGTCCGTCGACGAGCTCCCCGATTCGCACTACGGGCTCCGCGTGCTCGGCGGGGTCGCGCTCGAGCGCGGTCCGCTGCAGTTCTACACCGAGCTCGCGCCGGGCATCGACGTTCGTCGCACGCAGAGCTGCGCGCTGCTCGAGGGACCGAACAGCATCTGCCCACATACCCAGAGCACGCCGCTGTTCGTGCACTTCGTCATCGGTGTTCGTTGGTTCGTCTCCCACTGACAGGAGCCTTCATGCGTCTCATTTGCCTGGTCACGATCCTTGCTTGCGCGGCCTGCGGTGGCGATCCGGACACCGTCCGGGTCGAGCTCAGCCCCTCCGTGATCTCGTCACTCGACGGCACGACCGTGGTCTCGGCGATCGTGAGCGACGGCACGACGCCGCTCGAGGATCAGCCCGTGCAGATCTCGATCGTCTACAAGGACCGCAACGGCACCTCGCACGACGTCGCTCCGGTCGAGGGCCGGACCGATGAACGCGGCGTGTTTCACGCGACGTTGATGGGACTCGTCTGGGACGGCATCGGCACGGTGACCGTCTCGACGGCTCCCGAGGTCTCCGGCACCGCGACATTTTCGGTGCTCGATCGCACCCCGCCCAAGATCGAGATCTTGCCGCCCACCACCGACAAGCGTGTCGGGCCCGGACTGCCACTCGATGTCCAGGTCCGGGTCACCGACGAGATCGGCGTCAGCCAGGTCACCCTCGACGGCACGTCGACGATCGATGGCGGCCGGACGACGCTGATCGCGAGCGGTACGCAGGAGACCACGCTGACGTTCCGCATGCAGGTCGATGCCGGCGCCACACCTGGGCCGACGATCACCCTCCACGCGCTGGCGAGCGACCTGTCGGGCAACCTGGCCACGGCCACGGCGATGACGCTGACGGTCGATCCCGCGATCACGATCGCCACTCCGCCGGGACTGACCGGCAACCTGCTCGCCGATGGCACGGCGCAGCGGCTCGTCGATCCACGCGCGATCGTGCGGTCGCTGAAGGATGGCAAGCTCTACATCGCCGACCACGCCGGGACCGGCGCGTGCAGCCCGTCGTGTATCTGGCGGGTCGACGCGACGACCGGCGCGATCGATACGGCGCCGGTCGTGGTCGGCATCGATCTGATCGAGGGCGTCGCGCTCGATGCGCTGGCGGACAATCTGTATTACAGTGATCGCCAGAACCGGACTCGCCGGCTGACCTGGAACGGCACGGCGTACGCAACCCCCGTGGACTGCAACGACAGCGGCCAGCAGCGGCCGGCGGACCCGTTTCACCTGATCTTCGACGCGGCGCTCGGCCTGCTGGCCGCCGACGACAACGACAAGGACGTCGTCCGGGTCGCCACGTGCACGACGACCACCCAAGGGCAGGTGTTCTCGAACGGCAACTACGACAGTCCTCGCGGCATCGCCGCAGGACCGGCGGGCGAGCTCTACGTCTCCGACTTCGGACGCGATCTCGTGACCCGCGTCGACCGCACGAACGGGGCGGTGACGGTGTTCCAGAACGACATCACGGAGCCGTACGGGATGGACTGGGTCGCCGGCACGACGTCGTGGGCGAATTCGTTGCTCGTCGCGTCGTTCGGTGACCGCGTGATCGAGTCGACCAAGGCACCGGATCCCTCGTCGCCACCTACCTGCGGAACTCGCCGATCGATGTCGCCGTCGACGGCGGCACGCTGTACATCCTGACCGCGGCCTCTGCGGGAGATCGCGGACGGGTCTACAAGGTCACCGGGTTCTGAACGCCAACACGTGAGGTTACCCATGTCGGTCTCTTCGCTCTCGCGAACGATCATCCTGACAGCCCTCGCGTTGACCGCGAGCGCTCCGGCCGGCGCCGACGACAAGGCGTCATCGACTCCCATCGAGTACGGGATCGGCCTTCGACTCCGAGCTGTCCGGATCCCGAAGGGGCTCCTCGAGCTGGTGATGGAGCGCGCCCCCGGTCCCGTGAAGTCGCACGGGATCGGCGTCGAGCTCTCGCGACGCCGAGGCGACCTGGAGCTCCAGCTCGGCGCCGAGTTCGAGTACCTCCAGCCCGCCGAGGGCGTGTACATCGAGAGCAATGCGGACGTCGCGGCCGGCGACGAGGCCGATTTCATCCTCAGCCCAAAGCACAACGGGCAGCGCAAGCTCGGCTGGTTCACGGTCGAATTCACGTTCCTCAACCACGCGGCGATCACCGACTACCTCGCGATCCGGTACGGCGCGGGCCTCGGCATCGGCATCGTCACCGGCGAGCTCGGGCGCTACGACGTGATCTGCAACGGCGCGACCAATCGCAGCCCCGAGCCAGGATGCGTGCCGCCCGGCCCGCCGTTCGACGGCGCGGGTACCTACAGCGACGACGGCGGCACGATCGCGCCCGGCACGATCGCGACCTACGACCTGCCACCCGTATTTCCGGTCGTCAACGCGATCGTGGGCCTCCAGCTCAAGCCGTTCAAGAAGATGACGATCAACGTCGAGGGCGGCATCCGGACGGTGCCGTTCTTCGGCGTCAGCACTTCGATCTTCTTCTGATACGAGCCGTGTTGGATGTCTCGCTGGACGTGCCGTTGCCGGTAACGCCTGGACACCACCCCGGCTTCCGCTGGACGATGTCGGTCATGAAGGGTCGTCCACTTCCCACCATCGACGCTGGCTGTCCCTCGTGCTCGCGCCGCGAGCTCCTCGCCGGGACAGGCGCGCTCGCCGCATCGCTGCTCGTCGGCTGCGGCGGGGGCGATGCCGAGCCGATGGCCGACGCCGCGATCACCACCGGCGGCAACGAGATGTGTGGCGCGGGCTGGTGCGTCGATCTCGCGCATCCAGCGAACGCTCCGCTCCTCGAGATCGAAGGCCAGCGCGCGCTCGTGGTACCGGGTGACAAGATCATCGTGGTCCGCACGTCGGCGACCGAGTTCGCGGTGGTGTCCCGGGTCTGCACGCACAACGGGTGCTCGGTAGCGTACGCACCGGCGAGCGACCTGCTGGTCTGCCCGTGTCACGGCTCGCGTTTCATGCTGACCGGCGCGGTGGAGCGCGAGCCCGCCACGCGAGCGCTGCGGCGCTACGCGAGCACGTTCGACGAGACGACGCAGATCCTCACGATCACGCTGTGACCACGACGCGCTGACAGCGTGCGCGCGTCCGCGCTGCCCGGCTGGCACACCGATCGCCAACCGAGCCGGTCGCGCGTGTGTCGTGTCGCGAGCTTGGCGCAACCACGACGTTGGCCCGCCGCTTGGTATGCGAGGTGGGCATGTGGAATCACCGGAGCCGCCGCGCGGTCTCGATCGTCATCCTCGCGCTGTCGATCGCGCCTTGCGATGCGCTCGGCAAGGAGTCAGCGGACCCGCCCGCCGGCCTCGAGGCTCCCGCGGCTGGCGAGGACGAGGCGCTCTACCGGTGCAAGAGCCGCTCGGCGGAGGTCGCGATCAACTTCAAGCCCGAGCTCGACGTCAAGGAGCTCATGGCGTGGGTGGTCGGCTTCACGTGCAAGAACTTCATCCTCGATCCGCGCATCGTGACGACCGGCAAGAAGGTCACGGTGATCGCGCCGAACAAGATGAGCGCCCCTGAGGCGTACCGGGTGTTCCTGGTCGCGCTGTCGACGATCGGGCTCACCGTGGTCCCCAAGGGCAACGTGGTGCGGATCGTCGACGCCGGCGCCGCGCGCCGCGACACCGTACCGATCTATCGCAAGGGCTTGCCGCCCGACGGCGACCAGGTCGTGCGCTACCTGCTGCGCCCCGCGTACGCAGGGCCCGAGACGCTCGTCCAGGCGTTCGCGACGATGAAGTCCGACATCGGCGAGGTCCAGCAGATCGGCACGATGATCCTGATGACCGACTACGCCGGCAACGTGCGCGACATGATGTCGCTCGCGCGGCTCGTCGACGTCTCGACGGGCAGCGACGGCATCTACACGATCGTCGTGCAGCACGCCGACGCGACGAAGCTGTCCGAGAAGATCGGCGGCATCCTCGGTATCGGCGCGGCCACGCCCGCGGCAGCCGCGACGGCCGGCAAGCCGGCGACGACCAGCGCGGCAGTCCCGTCGAAGGTCATGGTCGACGAGCGCACGAACACGCTGATCGTCGCGTCGAGCGAGGCCGGTTATCTGCGCTTCAAGGCGCTCGTCGAGCGGCTCGACGTCGCCCTCGACATCGAGGGTGGCTCGTCGATCCACGTCTACCGGCTCGGCAGTGCGATCGCCGACGAGCTCGCGAAGACCCTGAACGACGCCCTCGGCCAGGGCACCACGCGCACGCAGCCCGCGAAGGGCACAGGTCCCCTGCCCGCGCCATCGGTGGCCGAGGGCCTGGGTACCGCGATCGAAGGCCAGGTCCGCGTGATCAGCGACGCCCCGACGAACTCACTGATCGTGATGTCGACCGGCCGTGACTTCCTCGCGATCAAGGAGGTGATCGCGCAGCTCGATCAGCCGCGCCGCCAGGTCTACATCGAGGCGGTGATCCTCGAGGTCACGATGAGTGACGGCCTGTCAGCCGGCACCAGCTCGCACGGCGGCATCCCGTGGGGCGACACCGGCCTCGCGATCGGTGGCGTGCAAGCGCCCGAGCTCAAGTCCCTGAACCCGCTGACGCTGACCGGCGCCGGCGGCCTCATCGGCGGCCTGATCAGCTCGAGCACGAAGACGATCGTCGGCAAGAGCATCCCGTCGTACGGCATCTTGTTCCAGGCGCTCGCGGACAGCTCGCACACGAACGTGCTGTCCGCGCCGAGCCTGATCGCGCTCGACAACTCGGAAGCCAAGTCGAAGATCGGCACGAACATCGGCTTCGTGCGCGGCCTGTCGTTCGGCGGCCTGACCGGCGACTCGCCGACCGGCTCGGTGAACCAGAACATCGAGCGCATCGATCTGCTGCTCGAGCTCAACATCAAGCCCCACATCTCGATCGACGACACGATCCTCCTCGAGATCAAGCACGACTCCAAGGAGAGCGGCGGCGAGGACCGGTTCGGACCGATCTGGAACACGCGCAGCATCGAGACCCGCGTGCTCGTGCGCGATCAGCAGACCGTGGTGATCGGCGGCCTCATGCAGGAACGCGAGATCTCGAAGGCGACCAAGGTCCCGCTCCTCGGTGACATCCCGCTGATCGGCTACCTCTTCAAGTACTCGACGAAGAGCAAGCGCAAGTCGAACATGCTCGTCATGCTGACGCCGTACATCGTCAAGGACCAGATGGACCTCCAGAGCCTGCACGCCCGCAAGCTGCGCGACCACGACGAGTTCGTGCGGTCGTTCAAGACGCTCGACGGCATGAAGTACCAGCCGAAGATCGACTACGGCCGCAAGCGTGGGCTCGTCGAGGAGATCAACCGAGCGGTGCTGGGCGTCGACGAGGACGCGGCCGCGCGCGCCGCCCTCCGCCCGCGGTCGGAGATCCCTGGCGGCGTGATCGAGATCCCCGCCGGTGTCGACGATCGCTGACCTGCTGGCGACGCCCTACTCCATGGGCGGCTCGAGCATGACCTCGAGCTCGACCTTGTCACCGGCCGCGGCACTCGAGATCGCGATGTCGCGGAACTTGTTGCGCACGCAGGCGTCGGCACCGGTGTCGCCCGTCGTGACCTTGTAGACGCTCGCCTTGCCACCGCGCAGCGCCACGCCGACCTTGGTCAGCGTCGCCTTCGGCTTGCCGTCGGTGCAGCCGAGCAGCAGCTCCTTGCGCGAGCGCACCGCCGTCGTCAGCGCGTCGCGCAGCAGGTCGGCCTTCGTGAGCCCAGCGACATCGGTCCGCGGCGCGAGCGGCTCCGCCGGCTTGCCGATCGCGAGCTGCATCCACATCGCGGAGTCCGGCGCGGGCAGCTTGACGCCATCGAGCGCCTTCGCGATGCAGCTGTCGTAGCCGCGATTGCCGGACTGGACGACCGCCTGCTTGCCATCGATCCACGCGAGTGCCGCCGCGGGCTGCGCTGTCTTGCCGCGGAGCTTCGCGCACGCTGCGATCGCCGTGTTGCGGCCATCGAGCGCGCCCGCGATGTCCTGCGCGCGGTTCGACGTGTAGCCGATGCGATTGACCGTGACCTGCCACGGCGCCCCCTTCGCATCGATCACGACCGCCGCGCTCGAGATCCGCGGTGACGCCAGATAGCTCGTGGTCCCCGGCTCGAGCAGATCGATCCTCCCGACGATCGCGACCGCAGCCGTCAGCTTCTCCGCGGTCGTCAGCTTCGCGAGCGCCTTGCCGAGGCACGCATCGAGCGCGGGCTTGCCGGTCCCAGCCACGCGCGCTCTGGTCGCGACGCCCTGCTTGCCGACGTCGACCCAGAATAGCGCGCTGCCGCCAGGCGGCGTCGCCGCGAGGCATGCCGCGATCGGCCCCGCCGCCTTGGCCTCGTCGAGCACGCGGCGATCCGCGGGGAGCTCCATCCCGAGCGCCCCATCCTCGACGATGCGATACGCCGGCGTGTCCGCACGGGCAGTGGCAGCGAGCCCGACGAGCGAAGCGATCACGAGGCAGCTGCGCATCCCGTATTGATGGCATGGGAGCCCCCGCCTGGTTTGAATCGTGTCCGGTTTGCTGCCGAAATCATTAGCCCGCGAGCTCTCCGGCCAAACCGCGGAACGGTCCGGCGCCACCGAGATGCCGCGGCGATTGGAGCTCAGAACAGCTTCAGCAGGATGAAGATGAGGAGGGCTAGCCCGAGCCCGCCGCCAAAGAGCCAGACGAGGAACGCGATGCCGATCGCGCCCTTCTCCTGCCGGGGAGCGGTCGCGAGCTCCTGCGCTGGCGGAATGGAGGGCAACGCGGGGGTCTCCTGGAATTTCGTGCTTGGCGTTTCCATATCAAGCTCCCTTTTCGAGTTGCCGCTGCGTAGCGCCGCGGCGAGGAGCTCGCGACGGCTAGCGTTCGCGAGAAACCTTGTCAGTACATGATGCAATGGCGGGGCCGAACCGAAGAGAGCACTCCTCGAGCACGATGCGCGGTTGCGCTCGTCGTGGATTCGCTGGTGAGTCCGGCGGTCGCGATATTCGATCGCGTCGATGACGCCAGTGCGACTCTCCCGCTGGCGCGCTCAGCTACTGCACGACAGCATCGAGCAGCCGGGCTTGTGGCGTGCCCATTCGGGGCGCTTCGCCGCGTACTTCGCGCGTCCCGGTTGCTCGCTGTACGGCCGGCGCAGCACGTCGAGCAGCTCGAGCACGGCGGTGCGATCGCCCTGCTCGGTCGCCTCGATCACCTCCTGGACGAGGTAGTTCCGCGGGACGTAGAGCGGGTTGATCGCGTCCATGCAGGCGCGCCGCTCGCGATCGTCGAGCGCCTCGACCGGAACCCGGGCGGCGTAGGCGCGGCGCCAGTCGTCGAGCATCGCGCGCTGGATCGCGGTGATCGCGTCGGGCTCGTAGTAGGCCTCGCGGAGGATCGCGAAGGCCTCGTCGGGACTCGCGCGGAGCGGGACCTGCGCGAGCTGGCGGAAGAACAGTGTCATGTCGGTCTCGACCTCGACGAGCAGCGCGCCGAGGCTGGAGAGCAGCTCGTCGTCGGCGGCGAGTGTGTCGCCGCGGCCGCAGAGCCCGATCTTGCGGAGCATCGTGTGGCGGTAGAGCGAGCCGAGCTCGCCCGGGTAGATGTCGAGCGTGCGGCGGATGTCGTCGAGGTGGTCGGGGGCGAGCGGAGCAAGTGCGCGCGCGAGCTGCGCGAGGTTCCAGTGCCCGACCTGCGGCTGGTTGCCAAACCGGTAGCGACGACCCGAGGCGTCCGTGATGTTCGGCGTCCAGTCGAGATCGAACGGCTCGAGCCAGCCATAGGGGCCGTAGTCGATCGTGAGCCCGAGGATCGACATGTTGTCGGTGTTCATGACGCCGTGCACGAAGCCGACACGCATCCACTCCGAGATCATGAAGGCAGTCCGCCGGACGACCTCCTCGAGGAAGCCCGCGATGTCCATGCGCTCGCCGTCGAGGTACTGCGGGTAGTAGCGCTCGAGCGTGAACCGTACGAGCTTGCGCAGCGTGTCGTGATCGTCGCGCGCGGCGTGGATCTCGTAGTTGCCGAAGCGGAGAAACGTCGGCGCGACGCGGCAGACGACCGCGCCGGGCTCGAGCCGCGCGTTGCCGTCGTAGAGGAGATCGCGTTGCACGGGCTGACCGGTCAGCACGAGCGACAGCGCGCGCGTCGTCGGCACGCCGAGGTGATGCATCGCCTCGCTGCACACCAGCTCGCGGAGCGACGAGCGCAACACGGCGCGGCCATCGGCGCGGCGCGAGTACGGGGTGGGGCCGGCGCCCTTGAGCTGGATCTCCCAGGTCTCGTGCGCGCGGTTCTCGACCTCGGCGAGCGTGATCGCGCGGCCGTCGCCGAGCTGACCGGCCCAGGTGCCGAACTGATGACCGCCGTAACACGCCGCGTACGGCGCCATCCCGGGCACGACGCGGTTGCCGCCGAGCACCTCGGCCAGCTCGGGGGTCGGGGTCGGGTCGAGATCGAGGAGCTCGGCGACCTCGGGCACGAGCACGACGAGCTCGGGTTCGGGCACCGCGGTCGGCGCGACCCGCGAGTAGCACGCCTTGAAGACCTGGCGGATGCGGCTGTCGTCGCTCCGATCGCCCGGCAGCTCGCGCACGAGGCGATCGGTGAACCGGAGGTCCGTGATCGTGCGTGCTGGCTCGGGTCCGCTCGCAGGGCTGATGCCGTCGGGCTGCGCGGACATCCTCGCAGCTTGACCGTGCACGTCGCCGCCAGCAACCGCCCACGCCTGAGAAGAGCCCGCAGCGGGCGCCAGCGCTGGCCCCTTCGATCGTTCGCGACGATGACCAAACGCACGAGCCGGCAGCATCATCAGGAGCTTCTGTCGGGGGGGGATCGCGGTACCATCGGCACGATGCGGACGCTGGTGCTGCTGACGCTGCTCGCGTTGCTCGGAACCGCGGCCGCCGCTCCCCCGCGCGCGGTCCGCAAACCGCCGCCCGCGAACATCTCGGCCGAGGCTCTCGACCAGCTTGTCTACGCCGTGCTCGCCGACAAGGCGGGCGACTATGACGATGCGCTGCGGCTGTACGAGAATGCGAACCGCTCGGCGCCGCACCCGAACATCACCTACAACATTGCCGATCTGCACCGCCGGCTGGAGAAGCTCGATCGCGCGATCGAGGGCTACAAGAAATACATCGAGCTCGCGCCGACCGCCCCCGATCGCGCCGCCGTCGAGAAGCTGATCGCTGAGCTCGCGCGGACGCCGGGCGTCGCGGTGATCGACGGTGAGGACCTCGACGCCATCGTGTTCGTCGACGGCAAGTTGATCGGCCCCTCGCCGGTCGTGATCTCGCTTCCCGAGGGTCGTCACGTCTTCGAGCGGATCGGCCCGCGCAGCTACGGCTCGCAGGAGATGACCGTGAAGCCAATGAGTCGCCATCATGTCTCGCTCGGCTCGTCGCGCGACGAGGGCGGCAACGTCGTGTTCCACGGCCCGCCCGGCACCACCCGCGGTAGCTGGGAGGATCGCGGTCACAAGTTCAGGATGGCAGGCCGCTTCACGCTGCCGCCGGGCCGCCACGATACGTTTCTGTTGAGTCCGGGGCGCGCGTGCACGCCGATCGCGTTCGATGTGCCGCCGGGTGATGACGTGGTGGTCCACGTGTTCATCGACATGAAGCCGGTCAAGGGCACCGGCTGCATCCCGATCACCGTGCGGGCGAACAAGATCGTGTTCCCGCCACGTGCCCGCGACGCCGCGATCCGGGAGGTGGCGCCATGACGCGGTCACTCGGCCTCTCGATCGTCGCCGCGATCTCGCTGCTCGCGCTGGAGCACGACGCCGGCGCGCATCCCGCGACCACCACCGGCGCTGCGAAGCGCAAGGCGACGCCCGACAAGTTCGCGAAGGCCGCCGGCGAGGCGTTCGCTGCCGCGGTCACGGCCGATCAAGCGAACGATCTACCGACCGCGCTCGGCCTCTACCAGAAGGCATACGGGATCTCGCCGCACCCGAGCACGGTCTACAACATCGCCGACGTTCAGCGGCGCCTCGCGAACCTGCCGCTCGCGATCAAGAGCTACGAGACCTATCTCCTGCTGTCGCCGAACGCGCGCGATCGCGCCGATGTCGAGGCGCTGCTCGAGCAACTGCGGCGCACGCCGGGGACGCTGCTGGTCTCCACCGGACCGGCAAGCAACCCGAAGTCGATCGATCTGCCGGCCGCGTACGTGCTGGTCAGCGGCCGGATCGAGAAGAAGCCCGGGCCGCTCGCCACGCCGAAGACGAAGACCTCCGATGATCCGGTCATCGAGCTGTTCGTCGCCGCCGGCGAGCACACGATCGATGTGGTGACGCCGCTGACCTATGGCCGCAAGCAGTGCAACGTCCAGCCCGGCGCGGTCACCCGCTGCGAGGTGTTCGCGCCGCCGCGGATCGATGGCGCCGTGATCGTCAGCGGCGATCGCCGGTTTCGCACCTACCGCAACGCGGACCGCCGCACCGGGGATGTCGTCGGCGAGCGCTTCGAGCTCCCCGCGGGCCGGCACAAGCTCGCGCTGCGCGATCGCTCGTACGAGTGCGCGCCGATCGTGCTCGACGTCGGCGCCGTGAACACGGTGGCATATGTCTACGTGTCGTCGGCCGAGTACCACGGCCTGCAGCGCTGCCGCACGCTCGACACGAAGCACCACCGGTTGCAGTTCGATCCATAAAGCGTACGATGCGCGCGAATGCGCATCATCCTCCTCGCGCTCGTGCTCGCGTCGTTCGGTTGTCAGCGCGACACCGGCGAGTCATCCAAGGCCACCGGATCCGGATCTGCCGCCTCTACCGCCGGGACCGACCTCGACAGCAAAGACATCCTCGCGCGCACGACGACCGCGACCGCGGTGCAGGTCAAGCACGTGCTGATCGGCTGGAAGGATCTCGCCGCGGCCTATCGCGGCCAGATGGATCCGCGCGCGGCCGCGCGTACCGAGGCCGAGGCCGCGAAGCTGGCGCGCGAGATCGCCGCCCAGCTCCGCACCAAGCCGGCGATGCTCGACGAGCTCGTCAAGAAGCACTCCGAAGATCCGGGGTCGCAAGGCGGCGTGCCCTACGACGTCAAGGCCGACACGCCGTTCGTGCCCGAGTTCAAGAACCTCGCGCTCCGCCTCAACGAGAACGAGGTCGGCATCGTCAAGACGAGCTACGGCTACCACGTGATGATGCGGCTGCCGCCGCCACCGCCGGACGCGCTCGAGTCCGCGGACATGCTCGCGCGGCCGCTGTCCGAGAAGCCGACGAACGCACACGTCCAGCACGTCCTGGTGTCGTGGAAGGACGCGCCGGGCGCCCGCGATCCGCGCGCGCAGGCCCGCACCAAGGCGGACGCCGACAAGCTCGCGAAGGAGCTCCTCGACAAGGTGCGCGCGGGCGGTGACATGGCGGCGTTGATGAAGGAGCACTCGGAGGATCCCGGCTCGAAGGACAACGCGCGCGTCTACGAGGTCACGCCCGACGCGCCGATGGTCGAGCCGTTCAAGAACCTCTCGCTGCGGCTCCAGGAAGGCGAGGCTGGCCTCGTCAAGTCGCCGTTCGGCTGGCACGTCATCAAGCGCGTGCCGCCACCACCGCCTGATAGCCTCGAGTCGAGGGAGATCCTCGCGCGCGAGCCGGCGACCGACAAGGCGAAGGTCAAGCACATCCTGCTCGGCTGGACCGATAGCCACACCGAGGATCCGCGTGGGACCAAGCGCACTCGTGCCGAGCTCGAGAAGCTGGTCAAGGCCACGGTTGCCAAGCTTCAGAAGGGCGCGAAGATCGAGCCGCTGATGGCCGAGCTCTCCGAGGATCCGGGCTCCGCGAAGTCCGGTGAGGGCTATGACGCGACCCCGGATGCTGGCCTGGTCCCACCGTTCAAGAACCTCGCGCTCCGGCTGAAGGTCGGCGAGGTCGGTGTGGTGAAGACCGACTTCGGCATGCACATCATCAAGCGCGTCGAGTGACTCGTCGCTGCCGCGCCCGTGACCGCGGCTACTCGATGATGTCGAACACCATCCGCGCCTCGACATCCGCGAACGTCGCGGCACGCAGCGCGCTGGCATCGACCTGACCCAGCGAGCCAGCGCCGATCGAGGTCTCGGCGACGATCTTGCGCGTCTGCGACGTGCACGTCGTCATGCACGACGCGGCCGCCGAGCTCTCGGCGCTGCTGCGGCACGCCGCCGCGGATGCACTCGCGCCGCACGAGGCCTCGGCGTCAGCGCGCGCGCTCGCCTCGCAGTAGGTCTGACAGTTTTGCGTGGTGGCGGTGAGCTCCGCCCGCAGCACGATGTCGGTCACCACACCGACGGTGAGCTCCGGGATCTCGCAGCCCGACGGCGTGACGATCTCGCCGGCCGCGAGCGCGGTGAGGTACGCGCCGTCGCTGCCGATGTCCATCGTGCCGGCATAGCGCGCCTCGAAGCGCCCGACCGGATCGGTGGCGCATTGCGGATCGACCTGCGGGATCGTGGCGTTGCCCTTCACGACGAGCGTGAGCTTCGCGTCCTGCGCGGGTGGTGAGGATGCCTGGCGTGGTGTGCCGTCGTGGGCCGTCGCCGAATCACGGTAGACCGCCGCGCCCGAGACCGCAGCGGTTCCCTCGCTGCCACCATCGTCCGTACAACCAAGAGCAGCCGCGGTCAGAAGATAGAGATAGCTACGCATGGGTTCCCTCCAGTTGCCCATTGGACGATGACCGCGCTGGCACGCGCGTGTGGCTCTCGGGCATCTCACGGTGTTCGGTGATCGCGACTACGTGGTCGCGCGCACGTGAACCGCCGCACATGTAGGGATCGGATATCTTGGCGTGGTGACCGCAGACCTCGACGATCCATCGCTCGCCCCGTTGCTCGCACCTTGGGCCGGCGATCACGGCGGCCTTCCACCGTTTCACGCGATCACCGTCGCGCACTTCAAGCCGGCGATCCTGCACGCGATGGCGCTGCAGCGTCGCGAGCTCGCCGCGATCACCGCGAACCCGGAGCCGCCGACGTTCGCGAACACGATCGTGGCGTTCGAGGACTCGGGGCGGGCTTATGTCCGCGCGACGAACGTGTTCGGGATCTACGCGACGACGCTCGCGGATGACGAGGTCAAGGCGATCGAGACCGAGCTCGCGCCGATGTTCGCGGCGTTCCGCGACGAGGTCACGCAGAACGCGGCGCTGTTCGCGCGGATCGAAGCGGTGTACGCCGCGCGTGCGACGGCGAGCCTCGCGCCCGACCAGCTGCGCCTGCTCGACGTCACTTATCGCAACTTCGCGCGCCACGGTGCTGCACTCGGCGACGCCGCGAAGGCCCGGCTCACCGCGATCAACGGGCGGCTCGCGACCCTGTTCACCGTGTTCGGGCAGAACGTGCTCGCCGACGAGGAGAGCGGCCTGCTCGTGCTCGACGCCGAGGCCGACCTCGCCGGGTTACCGGCGTCGCTGCGCACAGCCGCGCGAACCGAGGCCGAGGCCCGCGGCCACGCGGGCAAATGGGTGATCACGAACACGCGGTCGTCTGCCGAGCCGTTCCTGACGCTGTCGACCCGGCGTGACCTACGCGAGCGCGCATACCAGATGTGGATCAGCCGTGGCGATCACGCCGGCGCTCACGACAACAAGCAGGTGATCGCCGAGATCCTCGCGCTCCGCGGCGAGCGCGCGAAGCTGCTCGGCTTCCCGACGCACGCCCACTGGATGCTGCAGGACACGATGGCGCAGACGCCCGAGGCGGCGACCGCGCTGCTGATGAAGGTGTGGCAGGCCGCCGTCGCGCGCGTCCGCGAGGAGGTCGCCGACATGCAGCGGATCGCGGACGCCGAGGGTGCCGGCATCACGATCGAGCCGTGGGACTACCGGTTCTACGCCGAGCAGGTTCGCAAGGCGCGCTACGACCTCGATCAGAACGAGGTCAAGCCCTACCTCCAGCTCGAGCAGATCCGCGACGCGATGTTCTGGATGGCACACGAGCTCTACGGGCTGACGTTCACCCGCCTTGGCGGCGTGCCGGTCTACCACCCCGACGTCACCGCCTACGAGGTGACCCGCGGCGCGACCCGCGTCGGCGTCTGGTATCTCGACCCCTACGCACGCGACGGCAAGCGCTCGGGCGCGTGGATGAGCGAGTACCGCACGCAGGAGTCGTTCCGCGACGCAGTGACCCCGATCGTGTCGAACAACGCGAACTTCGTGAAGGGCCAGCCCGGCGAGCCCGTGCTGATCTCGTGGGACGACGCGGTCACGATGTTCCACGAGTTCGGGCACGCGCTCCACGGCCTGCTGTCGGCGATCCGGTTCCCGACCCTTGCCGGGACCAACACGCTGCGCGACTTCGTCGAGTTTCCGAGCCAGCTCCACGAGCACTGGCTCGCCACGCCGGAGCTGTTGAACGCATTCGCGCGCCATCACGAGACCCGTGCACCGATCCCCGCAGCACTGGTCGCGAAGATCCAGCAGGCGAAGAACTTCAACCAGGGCTTCAAGACCGTCGAGTACCTCGCCGCCGCGATCTACGACATGCGGATCCACACCGAGCCCACCGACGCGCCGATCGACGCCGCCGCGTTCGAAGTGCGCACGATGGAGGAGATCGGCGCGCCGCGCGAGATCGTGATGCGGCACCGGCCGACGCAGTTCGCCCACGTGTTCTCCGGGGACGATTACTCCGCGGGCTACTACTCGTACCTGTGGGCCGACACGCTGACCGCCGATGCTGGCGAGGCGTTCGCCGAAGCGGGGAGCTATTACGACCGCGACGTCGCGCGCAAGCTGCACGACGCGATCATGAGCGCGGGCAACGCCGTGCCACCCGAGGAGGCGTTCCGCGCGTTCCGCGGCCGCGACGTCGACACCGACGCGCTCATGCGTGATCGCGGGTTCCCGGTCGCGCGTCCAGGTTGACGATGCGGTTCACCCGCGCAAACCGTGAGCTGGATCTTTGCCGTGCAGCTACGCCACGCTCTCGAACGCCACGCCGTTCGAATCGGGCGTCAGCGCCCGGTCAGACGCCGAAGTGCACCCAGCCCCCTCGAATCCACGGCAAAACAGGCGTTAATGCGTCAGGCAACCGATACGTACAGCGGTACGCGGCCTGCACACCAACACCCCGCTGTCTCATGGGAGCACTCGCGAAAACGATGACAAGCCTGGCGCGACCTCGCGCGATTGCTCTGTTCCTTGCCTTCACGATCGTCGGGACCACGTCGGTCCACGCGCAGCCGGCGCCACCGCCGCCAGAGCCAGCGCCCACCCCGGCACCGCCGGCGCCGGAGCCAACGCCGCCCAAGCCCGAGCCTGCACCCGAGGCCACGCCGGACGCCAAGCCGGGCGACACCAAGCCCGCCGACGCCAAGCCGGGCGACGACACAGCCGACGCCAAGCCCGACGAACCGGACTGGTCCTCCGCACCGCGCCCCGATCAGTCGCGCGGCGTCGTCCACGAGGAAGCACCAGCGCTCGGCGACCGCCTCCGCTGGGTACCGCGCGTCGTGCTGTTCGTCCCGCGCTGGGTGTTCTGGGTCGCGATGCAGCCGGTCCGGTTCACCGCATACGTCTACGAGCGCTACAACCTGCCCGGCCGGCTGAAGGCCACGCTGTTCAACGTCGAAGAGACCTTCGGCATCTATCCGGTCCTCAAGTACGACACGGCCTATGGTTTCACGGCCGGTATCCGGATCGTGCATCGCGACATGTTCGGCGCCCGCGAACGCCTCCGGCTCGGCGCCGACTTCGGTGGCGAGTTCCGGCAGGCCGTGAGCGGCAGCCTGCGTAGCGGAAAGCGGTTTGGCGAGCGGTTCACGGCGGAGCTCAGCGCGCTCTACGAGCGCCGGCCCGGCGAGCGGTTCTACGGCATCGGTAACGGCGAGAAGCTCGCGAACCGCCCGTCGAGGTTGATCGACCCCAGCATCGACGACACGGCCTACCCCACGAGGTTTCACGAGGATCTAGCGCGCGTCCTCGTGGCGGCCGAGGGGCACGCGACCAAGAGCCTCACCGCGCGCGTGACCGGCGCGTTCGTCAAGCGTGACTTCGGGCGGCGCTTCGGCGATCTGACCAGCATCGAGCGGATCTATCTGACCAGCCAGCTCGCCGGCTACGACAGCGGCGTCGACAACATCTACGTCGAGGGGGACGTGACCTACGACACGCGGCGACCGACCTCGCGCTACCATACGCAGATCGTCGACGCGACCGGGTGGTTCGTGAACGCGCACGTCGGTGGTGCCAAGGGTGTCGGTGGCGATCCGACCGATTACTACCGCTACGGTGCGGAGGTCCAGCGCTACTTCGACCTCTACCAGGGCAACCGCGTGCTCGCGTTGCGGGCCATCGTCGACTCGGTCGGTGGTACCGACGGTCGCGCCGACGGCGAGATCCCGTTCGTCGAGCTCCCCCGCCTCGGTGGCGCGGAGCTCTTGCGCGGCTTCCCGCACGGCCGGTTCCGGGATCGCGCGACCACACTGGTCAGCGCCGAGTATACGTGGGACCTCTCGAACCACGCCGCGGCGTACGTGTTCGCCGACGCCGGGCGCGCGTGGCGATCGCTGCGCGACGTCCAGATCGACAACAGCCTGCGCGTCGGCTATGGCGGCGGCATTCAGCTGCACACGTCGCGTAGCTTCCTCATGCGCGTGCAGGTCGCCGCCTCCGAGGAGAACTTGTTATTCGAGCTCAAGCTCTCGCCGGCATATGGTCGCCGCGAGCGCGCGGGGAGGTATTGAGATGAAGTACGCCATCATGCTTCCGGTCGTGCGCGCAGTCGGTGCGTGCTGGCTCGCCATCGTGGTCGCCGGTTGCAGCCGGTCAGCCGCGGGCGAGCTGCGGTTCGCGAACGAGCCGCCGGTCTGGCAGGTCAACGATCGCAAGCAGCTTCCGGAGATCCCGAAGGAGCGCCTGTACTGGCGCACGCTCTATCACGTGGACGGCTTCTTCGTGCGCCGGATGACCCGCGCGATGGACGTCAAGGACCCGGTGCGCGCGCGCGACGTGAACGCGCTCGACGAGGTGCCGGACTCGACGTGGTTCGTCAACCGCATCGGCGTGCGCGACATGTCGATCGAGGAGATCAAGCGCGGGGCGAACCTGGCGCCGAACCCGTTCGATCACCGGCCGTGGCAGATCACCGGCGGCAAGACCGGCGGCCTGTCGATCGGCTTCACGTTCAAGGATGCGCGCGGCGACAAGTACATCCTCAAGTTCGACACTCCCGACCGTCCCGAGATGGAGACCGCCGCTCACGCGCTCGGCCACCGGATCATCTGGGCGTGCGGCTACCACGTCCCCGAGGACTACATCGGGTACATCCGCCGCGAGGACCTCGTCATCAAGCCCGGCACCGTCCACAAGGTTCCCGGAGGCGGCGAGCACGCGATGACCGTCGAGGTCGTCGATCGCGCCCTCGCGAAGATCCACCAGGAGCCCGATGGCCGCATCCGCGTGCTCGCGAGTCGCTACCTCCCGGGCAAGCCGATCGGCCCGTATGCGCGTGAGGGGACGCGAGACGACGATCCGAACGATCTCATCGCGCACGAGCATCGCCGCACCCTCCGCGGTCAGTTTCCGATCTTCTCGTGGCTGAACCACACCGACATGCAGGAGGACAACACCCTCGACGCGTTCATCGCCGACAAGACCGACAAGAAACGCGGTCACGTGATGCATTACCTGATCGACTTCGGCAAGGCGTTCGGCGTGATGGGCTGGGGCATCGGCTGGAAGACCGTCGGCTACACGTACCGGATGGATGTCAACTACGCGCTGCGCAGCCTCCTCACGTTCGGGCTGTGGGAACGGCCGTACGACGACATCGAGTCACCGCCGCTACGTGGCGTCGGACTCTGGGAGGCCGATCACTACGATCCCGGCGAATGGCGCCCGAACAGCCTGTACTGGCCCTACGAGGAGAAGGACCGCTTCGACGCATTCTGGGGCGCGAAGATCCTGATTCGCTTCACGCGCGAGCAGCTCGCGGCGATCGTCGACGAGGCGCAGTACAGCGATCCACGGTCGGCGCAGTACATGCTCGAGGTGCTGATCCAGCGCCAGCGCAAGACCGCGCGCTACTGGTTCGATCAGGTCGCGCCGCTCGATCGGTTCGCTGTCGAGGCCGCACCCGATGGCAGCGCCCGCGTGTGCTTCACCGATCTGACGCTGCACTACAACCTCCGCACGGTCACGACCCGCTACACCGGTGAGGCCTTCGATCACACGGGCAAGGCGCTCGGGTGGACGCGCGAGGCGCAGCCGGGACCCGAGGGCCGGACCTGCGTCGATGGCCTGCAGCCACCGACCGCCAATGACGGCTACACGATCGTGAAGCTCGAGGTGCGCCGCAACGCGCAGGTCATGCCGCCGGTGCGCGTGCACCTCGCGCGCGACGCCAAGGGTCAGCTCGCCGTGATCGGCCTGCGCCGCTACTAAGACGCGGTATCCTCGGCGCGCGATGGCGATCGATCGCGGCGACTACCACGTCGACTCGGCGGGCACGATCGAGCTCGCGTGCCGGCACATCGGGCTGTACCTGTGGTGGGCCGCCGAGCGTGGGCTCGCCTCGACCGCGCACGATCCGGCGGAGGTCGCGCAGGGACCGACCGGCTACTTCATCCGGATCTGCGATGCCAAGCTGTGGGACGAGGACTTCAACGACGAGGGGCTCGCGTTCACCAAGTCGGTCTACGAGAGCTACCTCGGCGAGCTGTCGCGGTACGCGCGCGAGCTCGGGGTCGATGACTATCAGGTGCCGGAGACTGCTGCGCTGAAGGACCACTTCTCCGGGTGGCTCGACCGCAAGCTCGAGATCTGGAAGGCGTCGGCATCGCGGACGTCTGCGCGGCACGTCCCGGCGGACAAGGCCGCGAAGCTACGGGCCGCGAAGCGCAAGAAGCGCTAGGTCGGTGCCCGGGTCGGTGCCGGGTCGTGCCGGTCGGTGCCGGGTCGGATGGGTGAGTGACCGATCGGCGGGAACCAGGACCGGCGCGTGGTGTCACGAGGCCGATGCGCCGCAGCCGCCTGCATTCGCTGATCTGCGTCTGGGCCGCCACCTCGGTGGCCACCGGAGGTTGTCGGAACCCGGCGCCGACGCCGATCAAGTCGCCGCCCCGCCCTGTCGCCGCGCAGATCACGCCGGCACCCGCGAGCGACGGCGGTCGCGCGACGGTGCCATTTGTCACCTTCGCGGTCGCCCGGCCCGACGGCCTCGCTCCCCTACGGTCAATCGATACTGCGGCAGCGGGCGGCATCCTGACTGTCACCGTCCCCGATACGGCGCAGGTGCAAGCCGGCACCACCACCGCACCACTCACGCCGGACGAGACCCGCACGCTGATCGCGCGCCTCGAGCCGCTGCCGGATCTGAGCGCGCAGCACGCGAGCGCCCCGGCGCTGCGACCGCCGTCGGCCCCGCCGCCGCGCACCGGCACGACCCAGCCGATCGCGTTCGTGGTCTCGCGCGGCAAGCCGATCGATGACGCCGCGCCGACGCGTGCGATCCCGACCAAGCCGCTCGCGCTGCCGCAGATCACGCCACAGGGCGAGATCGCCGCCGAGTCCGAGGTGCGGATCCGGTTCGACGAGCCGATGGTGCCGGTCGCGGCGGTCGGCAGCACCGCCAAGCCGAAGCAGCCGTTCGCGACGATCGCGCCGGCGATCGCAGGCACGTGGCGGTGGATCGACACGCGGGTCCTCACGTTCACGGTGACGCCACGGTTTCCGCAGGCGACCGAGATCACGGTGACCGTCCCGCCCGGTGTCCGCGCGCTGAGCGGGGCCACCCTCGCGACTGCCGCGACGACGACATTCACGACGCCGCCGCTCGCGCTCGCCGGTACCTGGCCACCGACGCAGCTGCGGCCCGACTCGCCGGTGCTCGTCAAGCTCGACCAGGACTTCGACGCCGACCAGATCATCCCGCTTTTGCGCGTCACCGATCAGCGACATCGCAAGCTCGCGTTCCGCAAGATCTCGATGGCCGAGGCCACGCCGCTCTGGGCGAAGAACCCGAGCATCCAGCTCGACCTCAGCCAGGTCGGCTGGCGCTACGTGATCCTCGCCCCCGTCACCGCGTGGCCCGCCGACACCGAAGCTCAGGTGGTGCTCGCGGCAAAGGCGCCGTCGCGCGAGGGGCCCCGGCTGTCGACCCGCGAGAGCTTCGCGCGCTTCGATGTCGCGCCGGCATTCACGGTGCGCGGGATCAGCTGCGACGAGCACTACGACCCGCGCATGACCGGCCGGCGCTGCGGCGCGAACGGTCACCTCGACGTCCAGTTCGCGAACCCGATCGCGCAGCACTCGTATCGCTCGCGCAAGGTGCAGATCGCCGGCATGCCGTTCGCGGATCACACCGCGAGCGGGAGCTCGGTTGGCATCGGGGTACCGGCCGAGGTCGGGCGCACGTACTCGATCGCGATCGCCGGCGATCTGGTCGACGTCTACGGTCAGCCGCTCGTCGGCCCACGCGATCCGTCGTTCACGACCACGCGCGAGCGGTTCCTGCCGCAGGTCACCGCGCCGACCGGCCTCGTCGTCCTCGATCCGCGCTTCGAGATCCCGCAGTGGGTCGTGCGCGCGGAGGCCGTGATCGCGCTGCGCGTGCAGCTGTTCGCGGTCACCCCGGCGGACTACTTCGCGTACGAGGCCTACGAGCGCGGCGAGCGCGCCACGCCTCCAGGTCGCCGGCTCCTGGACAAGACGTATGCGGTCGGGGCGCGCCAGGGCGCCGAGCTCCGCACCGATCTGCGGCCGGCGCTGAACCGCGCGGGTACCGGGCACGTGATCGCCGTGCTGACCGCCGATCCTGCCGGCGCAAAGCATGACTGGTTCACGCCGAAGCACGTCGCGTGGATCCAGGTCACGAAGCTCGGCGTCGTCGCGCGCACCGACGGCGAAGAGGTGCACGCGTGGGTCCAGGACATCACGCCGGGATCGGCGTTCTTGCGGCCAAGCCCGGGCGCGCTGACAACGCTCGTGGTCGAGGGGCGCGCCGACGCGAGCACCCCGGTCGCCAGCGATGCCAGCGGTCACGTCAGCTTCGCGTTACCAGGGAGACGAGACAACCGCCAGCCGGTACGCGGCAAGCAAGCGCGGCAGCCGAGTGCGCTGCTGCAGGTGCAGTCGGCGACCGACACCGCCTTCGTTGCAGTCGGCGGCGAGTACGAGAAGGCGATCCGTCACCACGACGCGCGGTGGTACGTCACCGACGATCGCTTCACCTACAAGCCCGGCGAGAAGGTCTACGTCAAGGGCTGGGTCCGGTGGTCGCACGACGGCCGCAACCCTGATCTCGTGCTGCCCGCGACCGGCGACGTCGTCACGTATCAGCTCGCCGATCCACGGGGAAACAAGCTCGCGACCGGAACCGCCGCGCTGACCGCACAGGGCGGCTTCGATCTCGAGGTCACGCTGCCGCCGAACGTGAACCTCGGCACTGCGTCCTTCACCTTCGAGACCAAGCAGCAGGTGCATCGCCACGCGATCTCGATCCAGGAGTTCCGCACGCCGGCCTATGCGGTCACCTTGAACGACGACGTCACCCACGCGGGCGCGACGCCGCTGATCCTCGGCGAGCGCATCGAGATGCTCGCGAGCGCGAAGTACTACAGCGGCGGCGGGTTGCCCGGCGCCGGCCTCGCGTGGTCCGCGACGCTGAGCCCGGCCTCGTACCGCCCGCCGGGCTGGGACGAGCTGACGTTCACGCCTCCCGCGCCGCGCTCGTCACAACAGACCTGGCGGGGTCGCAAGCGCGTGCGCTCCGGTGGCGCGATCACGATGGCACGTGACACCACGCTGTCCGGCGCCTCCGCCGCGAGCATCGCGTATGGCATCACCGCGCTGCCCGACAACGCGCCGAGCGTGCTCGCGGTCGACGCGACCGTCGCCGATGTCGATCGCATGCGGATCCGCGCGTCATCGCGGCCGATCCTCGTGCACCCGAGCGCGTACTACGTCGGCGTCCGGCTCAAGCCCGAGACCAGTGACGTGCTCGAAGCGATCGTCACCGACATCGACGGCACGGTCGTGCCCGGCGTACCGATCGACATCACGCTCGATGGCGTGCTCGGCTCCGAGCGCTACCGCGACGACGCGAAGCTCGTGATCACGCATCACTGTGCGGTGAAGAGCCAGGCGACACCGGTGACCTGCCGGTGGACGCGCGACGATCTGAAGATCGCGTTCACCGCGACGGCGCGGGTCGCCGATCCACGGGGCCGCGCCAACGTCACGCAGTACGAGGTGCCGTGGTACGCGCCGGAATCGGACCGCGAGGATCTCGCGATCGTGCCCGATCGTCCGAGCTATCGTCCCGGCGACGTCGCGAAGCTCGAGCTGCGCTCGCAGGTGATCCCGGCCACCGCGCTCGTGACGTTCGCGCGCGGCGGTGTGATCGGCCAGCAGCGCATCGAGCTCACGAAGCCGAGCACGATCGTCGAGCTGCCGATCCAGCCGTCGCACCTCAAGAACGTGCACGTCCTCGTCGATCGGTGGGCTCGCCAGCGCAAGCCACCGCTGCCGAACCTGCCACCGCTCGTCGAGCACACGCGGACGGCGATCGATCTGGCGGTCGACGTCGAGAGCGCCCGCCTGTCGATGCGAACGCGCGCGCTGCGCCCGCTCGTCGAGCCCGGCGCCGAGGCGACGTTCGAGGTCGAGGTCAAGCACCGCGGCAAGCCCGCGGTCGGCGCCGAGGTCGCGCTGATCGTCGTCGACGAGGCGATCCTCGCACTGTCCGCCGGCGCGCACGCCGATCCACTCGCGCCGTTCTATCGCGACGTCCCGGATGGCACGACGGCGCATTCCTCGCTGCAGCTGCTCCAGGATTCCGCCGAGGACCTCGCCGGCAAGCCCGGGTTCTCGCGCTACCGGCTGGCGGACGGCCACGGCGGGTTCGGCTACGGCTCGCTCGGCAGCGGCGAGGGCGGCGGCGGCTTTGGCTACGGTTCCGGTACCGGCACGGGCATCGTCGTCGCGCGCAAGGACTTCCGGCCGACCGCCGCGTTCTCGCCACGGCTCCTCACCGACGCACGCGGCAAGGTCCGGTTGACCGTCACCATGCCGGACAGCCTGACGCGGTTTCGCGTGGTCGCGCTCGCGACGTCGGAGACCCGGTACTTCGGTAAGGCCGAGAACACGATTGTCACCCAGCGCACGGTCAACGCGCGGACGGTCGCGCCGCGGTTCCTGAACCAGGGCGATACGTTCGCGCTGCCGATCGTCGTCCAGAACCTCGACACCGCGCCGCGCACGGTCGACGTCGCGGTGCGCGCCGCGAACCTCGCCAGCATCGGTGCCACCGACCCCGGGGCCGGCAGTGGATCCCGGCCCCTCCATCTCGGCAAGCGGATCACGATCCCCGGCGGCCAGCGCGCCGAGGTCCGCTTCGACTTCACGACCGTCGAGCGCGGCCGCGCGGTGATCCAGACGATCGCGACGTCCGGCGACTTCGCGGATGCATCGACGGTCGAGCTGCCGGTGTACGAGCCGGCGACCACCGAGGCATTCGCGACGTACGGCATCGTCGACGAGGCACCGCAGTTCGAGCGGCTCGAGGTTCCCGCCGACATCTTCCCGGACGTCGGTGGCGTCGAGGTCGAGCTCGCCTCGACCCAGCTGCAGTCGCTGACGGATGCGTTCTGGTACCTCTACGCGTATCCGTACGAGTGCGCCGAGCAGCGGTCCGCGCGGATGCTCGCGACCGCAGCGATGTTCGACATCCTCGACGCGTTCGCCACGCCCGGCCGGCCGACGCGCCACGAGATCGCCGAGACCATCGCGGCCGACCTTCGCAAGCTCGCCAAGGACCAGCTGTCCGACGGCGGCTGGGGCTACTTCAACGGCATGACGTCCGATCCGTTCGTGACGATGCAGGTGCTGATGGCGCTCGCGGCGCATCGCCAGACGGGTCCCGTCATCAAGAGGGCCACGGCGTTCGTCCACCGCGAGGCGACCGCGCTCCTCACGAGGCTCGACAAGGCCGTCGCGAAGCCTCCCGCCGATCGCCGTGATCGCGATCAGCACGGCTACGCGGTCTCGCTCGCGGCGACCGCGCTCGCGGCTCTCGCGACCACCGGTACCGACGTACGCGGGCGTGCGTCACGCTTGCACGCGGTGGCCGTCGCGCTCGGCGCGTATCCGATCGACGCGAAGGCCCGCGTGCTCGCGATGCTCGCGAAGCACCCCGCCGCGCAGCCAGCCCGTACGAAGCTGCTCGCCGATCTGCTGTCCGCTACTCACGAGACCGCCGCGGCAGCGACCGTCACCGCGCGCTACCAGGAAGCCGAGCGGCTGCTGCTGGTCTCGAGCAACAAGACGACCGCGCTCGCGCTCGATGCGCTGATGCGCGAGGCTCCCGAGCACGCACTCGTCCCCAAGCTCGCGCGCGGCGTGCTCGACGCCCGGCGTGGCGGCCGGTGGTCGACGACGCAGGAAAACCTCGTCGTGCTCGCGACGATGCGCCGCTTCTTCGACACCTACGAGAAGGCGACCCCGAACTACCAGGGCAAGCTGTGGTTCGGGCGCGCCGCCTACGCCGAGCAGGCGTTCGTCGGCCGCAGCGGTGTCCGCGGCCAGGTCGCGGTCGACTGGACCAAGCTCCCCGCCGGCTCGCTGCACGACCTCGCGCTCGAGAAGACCGGGCCCGGCCGCATGTACTACCGGGTCGGGATCACCTACGCGCCCAGGCGCACCGACCTGCCGGCGCTCGACGCTGGCTTCGTGGTGCGCCGCTCCTACACCGCCGTCGACGATCCGGCCGATCTCGTGAAGCTCCCCGATGGCCGCTGGAAGGTGAAGCTCGGCGCGCGCGTCCTCGTCACGATCGAGGCACTCAACACGACACTGCGCCACGCGGTCGCCGTCGTCGATCCGCTCCCGGCCGGCTTCGAGGCCGTCAACGACAACCTCGCGACCTCGGAGCGCACCGTCGCGACGATTCCCGACACCAGGTGGGACTTTCGCAACATGCGCGACAGCCGCAGCGAGGTGTTCGCGATGCAGCTCCGCGAGGGCTCGCACCGCTTCACCTACACCGCGCGCGCGACGACGCCAGGTACGTTCTTCGCCGCGCCCGCAAAGGCCGAGGAGATGTACGGCCCCGAGACCTTCGGTCGGTCCGCCGGTCAGACCATCGTGATCGAGTGATGTCGGTCGAGTGATGCCGAGTGACGTCGAGTGATGTCGATCGAGTGACCAGAGCTGCGCAGGCGCTCAGTCAGCTCTCAGATATCTGAGGCGCGCCGACAACCGAGTCGCGGCGGGGTCGAGCCACAACGCCAGCAAACGGTGGTTTGGGCGGGGTCTGGCAGGAACGCCCGTTGCACGGGTCGTCGCGGAACGACGATACTGACTCGGGCACCCGGAGGTGGACTATGGCGCGCGTGAAATGGATCCTGCCACTCGCTCTCTTGATCGGCTGCAGTGAACGCGGCCAGACGCCGCCTCCCTGGGGTGTCCCGATCACCGGCGGCACGATGATGGTCACGCGGGACGGCAGCCATGCCGTGATCGCGGATCCCGATCGTGATCGCATCGTGTCGGTCGATCTGATCACGAGGACCGTCGTCGCCGAGATCGCGCTGACACCCGGTGACGAGCCCGGTCGCGTGATCGAGGATGGCGCAGGCCGGATCCATGTCGCGCTCCGCCGTGGCGGCTCGCTGGTCACGCTCGCCAGTGCGAATGCGACGGCGATCACCGAGCGGCGCTGGGCCTGCGGTGAGCCGCGTGGCCTCGCGTACCAGGCATCGACCGACGCCGTGCACGTCGCGTGTGCCGGTGGCGAGCTCGTCACGTTCGCCGCAGCCGGCGGCGATGCCGTCCGCAGCCTCCGCATCGAGCGCGACCTGCGCGACATCGTCGTGCGCGGCGAAGAGCTCGTGGTCACCCGCTTCCGCACCGCCGAGCTCTTGACGATCGACGCCCAGGGCGTGGTGCTGGCGCGAGAGAAGCCGCCGATCGTCCAGCGCTTCGGCGGGTTCGGAGGTCCGCAGCCCGACGGCAGTGGTGCCGGAGATGCCGGCGCACCGTCCGAGTCCGGTGGCCTCGTCAACGCGGTCGCCGCGATCGCGTGGCGCACGATCGCGCTCCCCGACGGGCGCATCGTGATGACGCACCAGCGCCAGGTCCAGGACACGCTCGACGCCGAGCAAGAAGGCGGCTACGGCAGCGACTGCGGCGGCGGCCCCGTCGAGACCGCGCTCACGGTCGTCGCGCCCGGCCAGCTTCCGTTCCCCGTGCAGTCGCTCGCCCGCGGCGCGCTGCCCGTCGACATCGCGACCACGCCCTCGGGCGATCGCATCGCGGTCGTCGTGGCGGGCCGCAAGACCGTGCAGGTGATGGACACCGGCTTCGCGCTCGGCTCGCCCGATCGTGGCGAGTGCCCGCCGCCGGATCCGATGGAGCCGCCCGACGACGACGACGACGACGACAAGGACGACGATACCGACGAGGGCGTCGGCGCGCCGACCTCGGCCGCGTTCCGTCCGAACGGCGAGCTGATCGTGTTCTACCCGGAGAAGCCGGCGATCGAGATCCGCGCCCCCGCGGGCGCACCGTCGCTGTTCGTGCGGCTGCCCGGCCACCGTGGCGCCGATGCCGGACGCGCCGTGTTCCACGCGCAGACCCAGATCGGCGTGTCGTGCGCGTCGTGTCACCCCGAGGGCCGCGAGGATGGCCTGGTATGGGACTTCGCCGAGTTCGGCAAGCGCCGCACGCAGAGCCTGGCCGGTCACATCCTCGAGCGCGCGCCGTATCACTGGAGCGGCGACATGGCGTCGCTGCCCGTGCTGATGGACGACGTGTTCGCCGTGCGCATGGCCGGCGGCCAGCTGACCAGCGCGCAGAAGTCGGCGCTCGGACCATGGCTCGATCGGATCCCTGCACCGCCGGCGATCGCCACTGCCGACGTCGCCGCCGTCGACCGTGGCCGCGACATCTTCGAGAGCGCGGATGCCGGCTGCGTGGCCTGTCACAACGGTGACCTCTACTCGAACAACAAGCTCGTCAACGTCGGCACCGGTGGCCTGTTCAAGGTGCCGAGCCTGCTCGGCGTTGGCGCCCGCGCGCCGTACATGCACGACGGTTGCGCGCAGACGCTGATGGATCGCTTCACGGTGTGCGGCAACAGCGCGGCGCACGGCCAGACGTCGCATCTCGCGCCGGCCGAGCTCGGCGATCTCGTCACGTACCTCGAGTCGCTCTAGAGCGGCGAACGCGACCCGGCTCACGGCGGGGTGTTACGATGCCCCCGAGGTGCGCCACTCGTGGGTCGCGTGAACCATCCGCTCGTCGAGCAAGCGCGCGCGGCCTTGCGCCAGCTCGCCACGGCGCCACCGGCCGCCGACGCCGCCCGCACCGCCAGCGCGGAGGTCGAGGCGATGTGGGGC
>JACCTC010000129.1 GCA_013812655.1 Deltaproteobacteria bacterium
CGGCGACGGCGACGGCGACGGCGATGGCGACAGCGGCGTCCCGGGTGACATCGGCGACCCGACCGACGACGGCGCAGACACCGACGTGGCCGGCGGCTGCAACGCAGGCGGCTCCAACGGCGCGGGCCTCCTCGTGCTCGGCCTCGGCGCCCTGCTCTGGCGCCGCCGCCGCTAGCTCGCGGTGGCCGTGCCTTCGTACGTGTAGCTGAGCCAGCGCGGACCCTTGGTGTAGCCCTCGCGGAGATCGTCGACGGCCCAGCCGCCGGCGCGCAGCGCACCGACGACGTCGCGATCGAGCCGGCAGCCGCCGCCGACGCGCCGCCATACCGGCGTCAACCGGCGTTGCCAGCGCTGCGGCCCCCGATCGGGCGCGCGGCCGTGCTCGACGAACACGAGCTCGCCTGCGGGCTTCACGACCCGGCGGACCTCCGCGACGGCGCGCGAGAGATCGTCGACGCTGCACAGCGAGTACGTCACGAGGGCCGAGTCGAACGACGCGTCGGCGAATGGCAGCGCCTCCGCCCTCGCCTGCTGGAGCTCGACGGGGACCTTCGCGTCCTTCACGCGCGCCGCGGCCCGCGCGAGCAGCGCCGCCGACGGATCGATGCCGACCACCTGCTCGACGCGCGTCGGATCGTAGAACGCGAGGTTCAAGCCGGAGCCGACGCCAAGCTCGAGGACGCGCCCATGCGCGCGTGGCACCCAGCGCTCGCGCTCCTCGAGGATCTCGGCGCTGCGGCACGCCTTCTCGATCAGGCGCGGGACGACGGTCTCGGACCACCAGCTCATGTGCGGAGCATCGCACGCACGCCCGAAACGGCGTGCTCGCGAAGGCCGACCTTGCGTATGGCGGTGGCGGCGCCGGCTTCGTTCCCGGCACAGCGAGCTGAGTCAGCTCGTGACTGGCTCGTCGCGTGCCGTGTGCTCGGGCACCATCGTCGGAGTCACCGGCTCGAGCATCGGATCGGGCTTCGACAGGATCGCGAGCAACTGCTCGAGCCGCACTGGCTTGACGAGGTGCGCGTCGAAGCCGGCCTTGATCGCGGTCGCGCGATCGGACTGCTGGCCGTAGCCGGTCAGCGCGACCAGCGTCACGTGCTGCAGCTTGCTCTTGGCTCGCACGCGCCGCGCGACCTCGAAGCCGTCGATGCCGGGCAGCCCGACGTCGACCACCGCCGCGTGCGGCATGAACTCCTCGATCAGGTCGAGTGCCGCGAGGCCGTCGGCGGCCGTCCGCACTTCGAAGCCGCTACGCACGAGGAGCGCGCACATCATCTCGCGCGTGTCTTCGTTGTCCTCGACGAGCGCGATCCGCGAGCCGCGCGCGAGGACCTTGCCGCGCTTGCGGACCGCGAGCTCGTCGATCTCGTGCGTGCTGAGCGGCAGCCGTACCGTGAACGAGCTGCCCTTGCCCTCGCCCGCGCTCACCGCCACGATCGTGCCGCCGTGCAGGTCGATCAGCGAGCGCGCGAGCGTCAGCCCGACGCCGATGCCACCTTGCGAGCGATCGATCGTCCGGCTCGATTGCACGAACAGCTCGAACACCGCCTTCAGCATGTCCGCCGGGATACCGACGCCGTTGTCCTCGATGCGAATGATCGCGTCGGTGCCTTCACGCGTGGCCCGGAGGTACACGCGTCCGCCCTTCGGCGTGTACTTCGCGGCGTTGGTCAGCAAGTTGACGCACACCTGCTGCAGGCGCGCGGCATCGCCGTCGATCGTCAGTGGCCGCGGGTCGATGTCGTACGAGAACGCGAGATCGCTCGCGGACATCATCGAGCGCACCGCGGACGCGGCCTCCTCGACGACCGCTCGCAAATCCATCGGCAGCCGGCGAATCTCGACCTTGTTCTGGGTCACCCGGCTCGCCTCGAGCAGATCGTCGAGGAGTCGCGCCATCTGGTTGGACTGTCGATCGACGACCTCGATCAACCGCGTGTGCTCCTGCGGCAGGTTCACGCCCTTCAGCAGCTGCGTCGCGGTCACGACCGACGCGAGCGGGTTACGCAGCTCGTGCGACAGCATCGCGAGGAACTCGTCGCGCCGGCGTACGCCCTCGAGGATCTTCTCCTCGCCGAGCTTCTGCTCGGTGACGTCGCGGAAGATGCCGATCACGCCGACCACCTCGCCATGCGTGCCGCGCAGCGGGAGGCGCGTCGCGAGATCCCACTGCGGAGCGCCATCCGCGCGCGTCCGCTGCTCGAGCTTGTAGTGCTGCGACTCGCCGGTTCGCAGAACTTCCTCGTCGGGGTGATGGAGATCGAGCGCCGCCTTGGGATCGGGCATCTCGAATGGCGTCTTGCCCAGCGCGCCCGCGGCATCGGCCAGCCCGATCCGCGTCGCGAATGCAGGGTTGGCGCGGATGAACTTGCCGCGGGTATCACGGAAGTAGATCGCGTCCGGCACGCTGGTTAGCAAGCTGTCGAGCAGGTAGCGCTCGTGAAACAGCGCATCCTCGGCCGCCTTGAGCCCGCTGATCTCGATGAACGTGATCACGAGACCCGACGTGCCGCCCTTGGCGCGATACGGCAGGACGCGCAGGTAGTACGAGCGATTGTGCTGATCGCGCACCTCGCGCTCGACGCGTTCGCCGGTCGCGAGCACCTTTCGCAGATCCGCGATGAAGTCGGGATGCTGCATGTTGTTCGTGAACGTCTCGATCGAGCGCCCGAGATCCTGCGGCATCAGGTTGAAGTTCTCCGCGACCTGCGGCGTGAACTTGCGGATCCGGAGATTCTCGTCGAGAAAGATCGTGCCGACGTCGGTGCTCGCCAGCAGATTGTCCATGTCGTTCGTCAGCTCGGTGAGCTGCGTGATCTTGCTCTGATACTCCGCGTTGACGGTGTAGAGCTCCTCGTTGACGCTCTGCAGCTCCTCGTTCGTGCTCTGCAGCTCCTCGTTCGAGGACATCAGCTCCTCGTTCGACGCCTGCAGCTCCTCGTTCCCGGTCTCGAGCTGCTCGATCGCGGCCTGGAGGTTGTCCTTCGTGTAGTCGAGCTCGGCCTCGAGCGCGCCGAGCTGATCGCGCGCGACCTGCCCGATCTCGACCGCGACCTCGTCGGTCACCACCGGCAGGTTCTTCAGCGTGATGAACGAGATCAGGATGTTCGCGACCTCGGTATTGCGCGTCACGACCCGGCGCAGCGAGATGTCGTGCACGACCTCCTCGCCGTTGATCCGCAGCTTGAGGTTCTTGAAGATGATCGGCGTCGCCGACAGCAGCGCGCGCCGCAAGCCGCCTGCGAGCACGAGCCGCAGATCCTCGTCGACCTGATCGAGGATCTCGTTGCCCTGCCGGCCATCGCGCGGCTTGAGAAACCGGCTCGCGCCGCCGAACGCGTGCAAGAGCTCGTTGCGATCGTTCACGAGCAGGCTCGGAGGCATGTAGTCCTCGAGCAGCACGTCGTAGGTCGCAAGCAGGTTCGACATCGAGTAGCGCGCAAACGGCGTGTTCGAGGTGGTGCTCTGCGGCGGCTTGTCCTCGACGACCCGCGGCCGCAGCCGTGGATCCACCGGGGTGCGAACGTCGCTGTGCTTGCGATACATCCGCCAGCCCTGATCGACGGTCTCGAAGTCCTTGATCAGCGCGCCCGGGCTCTCGCTCGGTCCGAGGAACATGATGCCGCCGCGGTTCAGCGCGAAGTGGAACTGGTTCAGCACCTTCTGCTGCACCGCGGGCTGGAAGTAGATCAGCATGTTACGACAGCTCACGAGATCGACCCGCGTGAATGGCGCGTCCTTGATCACGTTATGCGGCGCGAACACGATGGACTGTCGGAGCTCGGGGACCAGCTGGTAGCTCGTCCCGCTGCGGATGAAGTAGCGGTCGCGGCGCTCCGGCGACACGTTGACGAGCGAGGCCTCGGGATAGAACGCGCGTCCCGCGATCTCGATCGAGCCGCGATGGACATCGGTCGCGAAGATCTGGAACGACCGATCGACGTTCTCGGTGAGCTCGTGAAGGAGGATCGCGATCGAGTACGCCTCCTCGCCGGTGGCGCACCCCGCGACCCACACGCGCAGCGGACGCCCTGGCGAGCAGCCGGCCAGCAGCTCGGGCAGCACCCGTTGCCGGAGGATGTCGAAGGCTTGCTCGTTGCGGAAGAACCGGGTGACGCCGATCAGCAGATCGCGATAGAGCACGTCGAGCTCGCCGCGCTCGCCACGCAGGCGCGTGACGTACTGCTGAATGTCGTCGACCTTCGCGAGCCCGAGCCGGCGCTCGATGCGACGGGTCACGGTGCTCGGCTTGTAGTGCGTGAAGTCGATGCCGAACTCCTTCTCGAGCATCGAGTAGACGTCACCGAGAGCGGCCGAGCTCGCGGTCGCGCGCGCCGGCACCGAAGGCGGCATCGCATCGATCCGCTCGAGGTGGCTCTCGAGGATCGCCGGCATGTCCTGCGGCCTCACGAGCCAGTCGGCGATGCCGGTATCCTGTGCCGTCCGCGGCATGCCGTCGAACTGCGCACTCTCGAGGTCCTGCACGACGACGAGCCCGCCCGCCTTGTGGACATCGCGGATGCCACGCGAACCGTCCGAGCCCGTACCCGACAGCACGATCGCGATCGACCGTACGGTGCAGTCCTGCGCCAGCGACCGGAAGAACACGTCGATCGGCAGCGTCAGCTCCTGCTGGCGATCACGCTCGCTGAGCAGCAGCCGCCCGCCCGAGATGATCATCTCCTTCTTCGGCGGGATCAGATAGACGTGGCCCGCCTCCACCACCATCGCGTTCTCGACGAGATGGATCGGCAGCGTCGTGTGCCGCGCGAGCAGCTCGTCCATCAAGCTCTTGAAGTCGGGAGACAGGTGCTGGACGACGACGAACGACAGCGTGGTGGTGCTGGAGACGTTGTCGAAGAAGTGCTGCAGGGCCTCGAGGCCACCGGCCGAGGCGCCGATGCCCACGACCGTGAGCTGCGAGCTCGCCGAGATGTCGTCGTCGTCATCCGCCGTGAGGTCCGCCATGTCCACCACTTCCGAGAACGTTGGACTGCAAGTGCGAGGCCCCCGTGACGCCCCCCTCACAGCGTCCGCGGCGCCTCCCCCGGCTCGAACGAGCGCCTCGCGGGCGAGTTCGCCCGACTCGATCGAGCGATCTGACCTCACCTACACCCGCAACTGGGTTTCAGTCCCACCACAGACGAAAACGCCTGCGTGACCGCAGGTAACTCGCGAACATCGCCGCGAGCTCGGTGTCATCGCCAGCCTCATCCTCGAGGGACATCACGTCATCCATCATCATCTCGAGCGCGCCCCCGAGCTCGTCGACGAGGATGTCCGCGGTCGAGCGCGCGGCCGCGACCGACAGCACATCCCCGAACACGCAGCCGAGCCCCGCTTCGTCCGCGAACACGATGTCGAACGGCGCCTGGCTGGCGATCCGCCCGACGCTCCCCTGGACTTCGCGCCAGCCATCCGCGCGCGCATCGTGCGTGCCGACGCGCGCGATCTCGACGACGTCGAGGACATCGACCCCGGGGATCGCGACCAGCGCGCGGCCGCCGTCCGCCAGGTACAGCCGGACTCCGTGTCGGGCGAAGTCACGCGTGAGTGGTTCCACCGCCGTCTCGTCCAGGCTCGTCGGTGCGCAATAACCAGTAACCTTGCGCCCGGCGAGCGTGAAATCGGCTGGCCGGGTCGCGACACCGAGTGTGGCGCGGATCGTTGCGTCGATGGACTCCGACTGCCTGGCCATGACGATCTGGTAACACGAGGGGCCGATCGTCGCGCTCCGTCGTGTGCGGTAGGATCGGCGCGTGGTTGGCCGCGTCACACAGCTCGTCGTCGCGCTCGGGCTGGGTGCGTGCGGCCGGCTCGGCTTCGAGAGTGTCTCGCCGGAGGTCACCGACGCGCCACTCGACGACGTGCTGGACGTCGACGCCGCTCCGCGCGCGAGCTGTCCCGGCATGGCCGACGTTCCCGACGAGGACGCCGATCTCGTCGGCGATCCGTGCGACCGCTGCCCGCATGTCGCGGATGCGACGCAGCCGGATGGCGATGGCGATGGCGTCGGTGATGCGTGCGATCCGGCGCCGGCCGATCCCCGCCAGCGGCTCAGGTTCTTTCACGGGTTCAATACCGCGCTGCCGCAATGGTCCGGCGGCGGTCAGCTCGTCGGCGGCCAGCTCGTGCTCGACATGCTGACCGGGGAGTCGGTCAGTATCCTCTCGATCCCGACGACCGGTGCGACCACGCTGCAGATGGCTGGCTCCATCCTCGCGGTCGGAGCGCCCACGCCGCAGCTGTTCCTCGGCATCGACATCCGACCCGAGGACCTCTACTACGCCGAGCTGATCAGCGACAACGACATCGGACGCCGGCGCTCGTTGATGCACGCGATCGACGACGTCTTTACCGAGTACGAGGGCGTCCGCGAGACGAACGCGATCCAGCCGGGCCCGTTCCTGTTCGCGCTGGCGATCGGAACCGATCGAATCGACGCCATCGTCGAGACCGCCGGCGCGAGCCCGGCCGTGCTCGGCGCCACCGGAACCGGCGTGCTCAACGGGCGCCAGGGTGTGATGTTCGTCGGCCGGCTCTCTGTCGTGATCGACTACGCGATCCTGATCGAGACCGTCCCCGCCACCTGATATCTTCTGGCCCGGTGGATGGTTCAGCGATGACGGCGTGTCCGCAGGACAGCGAGCTCTCGGAGTTCATCGCGCGCGCGTTGCCGCCGGTGACCGCGGCGCGGCTCGAGGCGCACGTCGCCGATTGCGCCGATTGCCGACGACTGCTGTTCGCGCTCGCGAGCACCAGCATCCTCGAGGACGACGTCGCGCCGCCGGCCGTGCGGTTCGGCCGATTCGAGACGATCGACGTGATCGGACGCGGCGCGATGGGGGTCGTCTACCGCGCGCGTGATCCCGAGCTCGACCGGGTCGTCGCGATCAAGCTGCGGCGTGGCCAGGGTCGGCTCGAGGTCGAGGGCGAGGATCGGCTGCGCCGCGAGGCCCAGGCCCTCGCCCGGCTGACACACCCGAACGTGGTCGCGGTCTACGAGGCCGGGCGCCAGGACGACAAGACGTACTTCGCGATGGAGTACGTCGAGGGCTCGTCGCTCGATGCGTGGCTCGCGAAGCCGCGGCAGCCGGCCGAGGTGATCGCGCGCATGGTCGAGGCGGGTCGCGGGCTCGCAGCAGCGCACGCCGCCGGGCTCGTTCATCGCGACTTCAAGCCGCACAACGTGTTCGTGTCGAAGGAGGGGATCGCGAAGGTCGGTGACTTCGGCCTCGTCCGCGTCGAGGGCGAGCCGGCGGAGCTCCCCGGGCCGAGCACGTCGCGCGATCTCGCCCTGACGCTGAGCGGCGCGATGCTCGGCACGCCAGCGTACATGGCTCCCGAGCAGCTGCGTGGCGCGCCGGCCACCGAGGCCTGCGACCAGTTCAGCTACTGCGTCACGTTCTTCGAGGCGCTGTATGGCCAGAGGCCATTCCCGGGCGCCTCGATCGACGAGCTGCTCGCGGCGATGGACCGTCCGCTCGTGCTGCCGGCGAGCCCGCGCATACCACCGGCGGTGAGCCGCGTGCTCGTGCGCGGCCTCGCGAGCGA
>JACCTC010000139.1 GCA_013812655.1 Deltaproteobacteria bacterium
AGCCGGGACCGCGCGATCGCCGCGTCACCGCGATGATGAGCGAGCCGCGCCGCACGCAACGCGAGCCGGGCCGCCGGCGCGGCATCGCCCATGCGGTGGAGCGCCGCCATCACCGTGGGCTCGTCGAGCTGATCGATCTGCGCGGCGGTCAGCGTCGTCGGATCGAACGTGATCGACACGGCAGCGGCGCCGGTCTCCTCGTGCGTCGCGTGGACCTCGCTCCCGAGGTCGCGCTCGATCCAGGTCCCCGCAGGCTTCTTCGATCCGCTGCACGTCGCCAGCACGAAGAGGGCCAGCACGATCAAGCCGAGCGTGCGCCAGGGTTCATACATGAGCCGGTGCGCCGTCATTCGTCGAGCAGCGAGCGCACGCGATCGAGGATGCCCCTGCGCGGGGCTGCGGTCGGCGCGAGCTCGGTCCCGGTGGTCTTGCCGAGCTCCTCGATCAGCTCGCGCTGACGGGCGGTGAGCTCGGTCGGGATCTCGACCTGGATCTCGATCAGGTGATCGCCGCGCGGTGCCGCCTTGCCGGCTGCCTGCGGGATCCCGCGGCCGCGGATCCGGAAGACGCGTCCCGGCTGCGTGCCCTCGGGGATCCGCATCTTCACCGGGCCATCGAGCGTGTGCACGTCGAGCACGGCGCCGAGCGCGGCCTGGCTGAACGAGATCGTGTGCGAGCTGCGCACGTCGAGGTTGTCGCGGCGGAAGATCGAGTGATCGGCGACGCGGATCGAGACATGGAGATCGCCGGCGGCCGCGCCACCCTTGCCGGGCTCGCCCTCGCCGCGGAACGTCTTGACGGTGCCGTCCTTGACGCCGGGCGCGAGCACGACCGTGAGCTCGCGGGGCCTGGGATCGGTGCCGCCCTCGGCGGTCGGGATCACGATGGTCTTGTCGGCGCCGAACGCCGCCTCCTCGAACGCGATCTCGAGGGTGTAACGGATGTCCTTGCCCTTCTGCTTGCCGCGGCGGCGGCGAAACACGTCGTTGATGATGTCCTGCGCGGCGTCGACGACGGCGGACAGTCCGCTCGAGCTGTCGTCGACGTGCCCCCACCGGTCGTAGCGCGCGCGACCGTCCTTGTCGGACAGCACCGCGTACGCCTCGTTGATCTCGCGGAACCGCTCGCCCGACTGGACGTCGGGATTGACGTCGGGATGATGCTTGCGCGCGAGCTCGCGAAACGCGCGCTTGATCTCGGCATCGTTCGCGTCGCGCGTCAGCCCGAGCACGACGTAGTAGTCGCGCTTCTTGCGGGCCATCAGGCACCCTCGCTGCTGCCCGACGTATCCGCGGCGGCATAGATCGCCTCGCCGATGCGCTGGGCCGAGACCTCGAGGCGCGCGACCGCGTCCTGCACGAGCACGAGATCGTCGCTGTCGAGCTGCGACTGACAGTCCGCGAGCTCCGTGATCAGGAACTCGCGCTCGTCGTCGGGTAGGAGGGCGCCGAACTCTTCCATCGCCTTGCCGGAGGAGTAGAGCAAGCCATCGGCCTTGTTGCGAGCCTCTGCGAGCAGGCGCCGGACCTGGTCCTGATCGGCCATCTCGGTGGACTCGGCGACGAGCCGCTCGATGTCGTGCTCGGAGAGTCCGGTCGTCGGCGTGACGGTGACGCGCGTGTTGCGGCCGGTACCGTGATCGCGTGCCGACACGCTGAGCACGCCATCCGCGTCGATGTCGAACGAGACCTCGAGCTTCGGCACGCCGCGCGGCGCCGGCGGGATCCCGGTCAGCTCGAAGTTCGCGAGCGACTTGTTGTCGGCCGACATCTCGCGCTCGCCCTGGAGGACGTGCACGTTGACGAACGGTTGGTTGTCGATCGTCGTCGAGAAGATCTCGGTGGCGCGAGCCGGCAGCGGCGTGTTGCGCGGGATCAGGCGCGTGAACACGCCACCCGCGGTCTCGACGCCGAGCGACAGCGGCGTGACGTCGAGGAGCAGCACTTCCTCTACCTCGCCGGTCAGCACGCCACCCTGAATCGCGGCACCGACGGCGACGACCTCGTCGGGGTTGACGCTGCGGCTCGCCTCCTTGCCGAACATCTCGGCGACCAGCGACTGGATCCGCGGCATCCGGGTCTGGCCGCCGACCAGGATCACGACGTCGATGTCGGCGGCCGTGAGCTGCGCGTCCTCGAGCGCGCGCCGGCATGGTTCGAGCGAAGCCTGGACGAGCGGCTCGACGAGCTGCTCGAAGGCATCGCGCTCGAGCATCGTCTGGAGGTGGCGCGGACCGTCGGGCGCCGCGAAGATGAACGGCAGGTTGATCTCGGTTCCGAACCCGCTCGACAGCTCGATCTTCGCGCGCTCGGCAGCTTCCTTGAGCCGCTGCAGCGCCATTCGATCGCCTCGGAGATCGAGCCCGCCGTTGGTCTCGGCGAATGTCGAGAGCAGAAACTCGACGATCGCGTTGTCGAAGTCCTCGCCGCCGAGGAACGTGTCGCCCGCCGTCGAGCGCACGCGGAACACGCCGTCATCGAGCTCGAGGATCGAGATATCGAACGTGCCGCCGCCGAGGTCGTAGACCGCGACGCGCTCGGCGCCTTGCGACTGCACGCCATACGCGAGCGCGGCAGCCGTCGGCTCGTTGACGATCCGCAGCACGTTGAGGCCGGCGATCCGGCCAGCGTCCTTGGTGGCCTGGCGCTGGGCGTCGTCGAAGTACGCCGGCACCGTGATCACGGCCTCGGTGACCTGATCGCCGAGCCAGTCCTCGGCGGTCTGGCGCATCTTCTGGAGGACGAGTGCCGAGATCTCGGGCGGCGAGAAGTCGCGGCCGCGCACCCGGACGTGGGCGTCGCCGTTCTCCGCGGGCACGATCTCGTACGGACAGGTCAGCAGGTGACGCTGGACCTCGGCGTCCTCGTACTTGCGGCCCATCAAGCGCTTGACCGCGTAGATCGTGTTCTCCGGGTTCGTCATCGCCTGGCGACGCGCGGCCTGACCGACGAGCCGCTCTCCCGACTGCGCGAAGCCGATCACCGACGGCGTGGTCCGAGCGCCCTCGGCGTTCGCGATCACGACCGGCGCATCGCCGTCCATGATGGACACGCACGAGTTGGTGGTCCCGAGATCGATTCCGACGACGCGTGTCATCGCGGCGGTTTATTCACCCTGCGACGGGTCAGCCTTCGCGGCCGCTTTCGCGACGACGACGAGCGCCGGACGGAGCAGCCGGTCACCGGTCTTGTAGCCACGCTGCAGCACCTGGACGACCGTGCCCGCGGGGGCTTCACTCTCCTGCTGCGAGATCGCCTCGTGGAGGTTCGGGTCGAACGGCTGTCCCATCGCCTCGATCGGCGTGACATCGAGCCGCTCGAACGCGGTGGTGAACTGGCGCAGCACGAGCTGGACGCCCTCGACGATCGGGTTCGTCCCGGCCTGCGAGCTCGCGTGCTCGATCGCGCGCTCGAGGTTGTCGACGACCGGGAGCATCTCCTTCAGGATCTTGTTCTTGGCGTCGAACTTCGCGTCCTCGACCTCACGCTTCTGACGCTTGCGGAGGTTCTCGAGATCGGCGGCCGACCGCAGGTAGCGATCCCAGTTCTCCTTCTTTTCCTTCTCGAGCCCGACGACCTTCTGCTCGAGCTCGCTCGTCGCCCGGTCGGCGGTGCCCGCCGGTGCGATCGCGCCGTCGGGTCCCTCGACCTCGACCGGGATCACGCCGCTGTCATCGTTATCGTTGCCACTGCTCGCTCCGGCCGCCTGCCCGCCCTCCGCAGTAGTCCCGACCGCGCCTTGGCCGTCTGGTGCCGGGGCCCGGGCGCCTGGGGTCTCGTCCTGCTTCGGTTCTCCGCTCATACCCGCGGACCATAACCAGGTTTAACGAGGTAGACCAGCCCGTGAGACGGCTCAGGCGTTGGTACCGGAGAGCTCGGCGAGCAATTGCGACACCGCTTCGGCGGTCACGTCGACGACGGACATCACCTTGCCGTAGTTCATGCGCATCGGCCCTATCACCGCGAGCGCTCCGATCGGCTGATCTTCGGGGCCGTACGACACCGCGACCACCGAGCTGGTCGCGAGCGCCGACATCGCGGTCTCCGCGCCGAGGAATACTTGAAGGCCGTCAGCGCTGCGCGTGCGGTCGAGGAGCCGGATCAACGTCTCCTTGTCCTCGAGGGTGCGCAGCAGCTCGCGCGCGCGCTCGTTCGCGAGCTCGTCATCGAGGAGGTTCGCCTGGCCACTGACCAGCACCTCGGCGCCGCGATCCTTGTGGTTGACGAACACCGCGTGGCCGAGCCGGAGCGCGGCACTGATCGCCTCGTCGTACCGGTTCTTGTCCTCGCCGAGCTCGCGGATCACGCACTCGCGGACCTCGTCGAGCGTCATCCCGGAGAGCAGCTCGTTGAGGTAGTTGTGGATGCGCTCGAGGCGGCGCGGATCGACATCGTCGAGGATCAGCCGGTTCTCGATGTTGCCATCGGTCGTCACCAGCACCGCGATCAGCTTGCCGTCACGCAGCGGCACGAACTCGATCTGGCCGAGCCGCTGGTGATCGGGATCGGGGGCGATGATCACCGCTGCATGCTGGGTGAGATCGCTGAGCAGCCGCGACGCGCGCTGGACGACGGCATCGGGCGTCGACGCGGTGACGCGCTCGCGAATCTCTTCCTTCTCGCGCGGCGACAGACCACGCACCTTGAGCAGCGAGTCGATGAAGAACCGCAGCCCCGACGGCGTCGGCACCCGGCCCGCTGACGAGTGCCGCTGCTCGAGTAACCCGAGCTCCTCGAGGTCCGCCATCACGTTGCGGACGGTGGCCGGAGACAGCCCGAGGTCGTGGCGACGCGTCACGGTCCGCGATCCGACCGCGTCTCCACCGTGCAGATACTCGGTCACGACGGCGTGAAGGATCTTCTGCGCGCGGCGCGATAGGTCGGTGCCACTCATCTTTTGTCGTTTCGGGTCGTTATCGACTGCCAGCTTACAAACATGCTCGGTCCCCGTCACCCCACGTTTGCACGATGCGGGCGGCGATGCGATCCGCCATCAGAAAGCCGCGCAGACTCGGACAGATCCGGCCATTCCGGCGCTCTGCGAGGCTTTCTGTGACGAGCCAGTCGGCGATCCCGGGTGCCGCGTCGAGGCTGGTCTCGAGGACGCCATCGGCGGTTCGCAGGCCGAGCCAGGCCCGATCACACGCCATCTCGGCCGCACCGATAGATGTCGACTCCGCCGCCACGCCTGGCGCGGCGAGGTACGCGACCGCCTTGCGCGGGTTCGTGACGCGGCGACCACTGCCGTTGCCATCCGATGCGAGCTCGAGCGAGGCCGCGCCGACTCCGAGCCCGAGGAACGCTGCGCCCTGCCAGTAGAGGCTGTTGTGCACCGCGCGCTTGCCGGGCCTGGCGTACGAGCTGATCTCGTAGTGCTCGAAGCCCGCCGCGCCGAGCACCTCGTGGGTCGTCGTGTAGAGGTCGGTCAGCGTGTCGTCATCGAGCGGGAGCAGCCTGCCGTCACGCACGCGCTGACCGAACGCGGTACGATCCTCGATCGTCAGCTCGTAGATCGAGAGGTGATCGACGGGGAGTCTCGCGACGGCTTCGAGCCACGGCGGCGTGCGCCCCGCGCGCGTCGGGACGCCGAGGATGAAGTCGGCGGAGACCGTGAAGCCGCCGTGCGCGACCACCCGCTCGATGGCGGTCGCGCCATCGCCGAACCGGTGATCGCGGCCGAGCATGACGAGCTCGTCCTGCTCGAACGACTGCACGCCGATCGAGATCCGGCCGATGCCGGCGGCGCGCCACGCCGCGAGATTCGCGTCGGTGCAATCCGTGGGGTTCGCCTCGATCGTGATCTCGAGCGACGCGCTGCGAGGCGTGGCGAACCGCGCACGAATGCCGGCGATCACCGCGGCGATGCAGTCCGGCTGCCACAACGATGGCGTGCCGCCGCCGAGGTAGATCGAGATCAGCTCGCCAGTGAAGCTCGCGGCGCGGCTCTCGAGCTCCGCCAGCACGGCATCCCGGTAGCGCACGTGCGGCGGCTCGCCGACCTCGACCGCGAAGTCGCAGTACGGGCACAGCTTGCGGCACCACGGGAAATGCACGTAGACGCCCAGGTCAGCCACGCGAGTCGCCGTGGCTCAGCCGCTCTGGAAGACCATCGTGATCTTCGCAGTGATGCCGCTCGATGACGAACGAAACTTCCAGCTGCGGATCGACGAGATCAAACACTTGCCGAGCGAGCTCGTCGCGTGATCGGAGAGCTGGACGTTGGTGACGGTGCCGTCCTTGTCGACGGTGAGCGTGACGCCGAGCTTCTTGACGTCGGCCAGGAGGATCGACTCGGCACCGCGCTGGCTACGCACGTAGCACCGCTGCGTGGTCCCGGAATACTTCGCGGCCATCTCCTCGATCTCGTCAGGGCGCAGCGCCTTGGCATCGGGGTTCGTGTTCGTCGGATTCACGATCGGGTTACTGGGCCGTGGAGTCGGCCGCTTCGGAACGAACGGGTTCTGCGGCGGCGTCGGGGTCATCGCGACGTTGTCGGAGCCACGGCGGATCGGATCGTCGGGCCGCGTGGTGTCGTAATCGACGCCGCCGCCGAGCCCGCCGGTGAGGCTGTCGTCGCTCGACGTCACCATGAGCACGACGCCGCCCGCGATGCCGAGCAGGACCAACGCGCCGACCACGAGTGCGATCATGTGGCGGCGGTGGGCAACGGCCGCCGGGATGCCGGGCAGCACGACGCTCGCATCGGCGGTCGCCTGATCGGGCGGCAGGCCGTCCGCGGTCTCCGCCGAGATCGGGAGCATCGGCTGCGTGCTGCCGCCGACGCGCATCATCGGCTGCGTGCCGCCGATCCGCGGAATCGCGCCCGTCCGTACCGGGATCGGCTGCGAGCGGCGCGCCGGCTTCATGAGATCCGCTAGCTTGACGACCCGCGACACCTCGCCGATGTCGAGATCACCGTCGCCATCGAAGTCACCGTCGGCGATCTCCGGCTTCGCGATCGGCGCTGCGGCGACCGGCAAGCTGGGCGACGACAGGCTTGCAGGCTTGCGGGCGTCGGGCTTGCCGTGTTGCGACATCGCCTTCGCGAACGCGTCGTTCGCGTCAGCCTTGCCGCGCCCTGTAGCGGGATCCGTCGGCTCGTGCGGCGTGTTCTCGAACACCGGCGCCTGGAGCTGGGTCGCCGACTCGTTGGCATCGAAGACAGGACGGGAGGTCGACGCCTTCGACAGCGACCCGCCGAGCGGCGCGACGCTGCCATTCGCGCGTGCAGCCATCGGCTGCGCCACAGGCCGTGACGACGCAGGCGACGCAGGTGACACCGGCATCCCGAGCCCGGCGGGCGCGGACGTGTCAGCGGATTTCTCGATCGACGCCATCGTCGCGGCGAACAGCGCCTTCGGCTCCTCCTCGACAGGTGCGGCACGCGCGGCAGGCCGCATCGGGCCCGAGCCCATGCGCGGCAGCGGAGGTGGTGCCAGCGCCGGCGCGGGCTTCTTGCGAAGGCCGCGGAAGTGGCTGACCTTGTCGACCGGCAACCAGTCGTCGAAGCCCTCGCGCCAGCAGTGGAGGTCGGCATCGACGGCCTTGCCGGCAACCCAGCGCTGCGCCTCGGCGAGCGAGAACGGGCCCGACTGATCGCCGTCGATCGAGACGTACCATTCCTCCTCGAGGGCCGATGGCGGCTTGACCGAGCCCGAGACCGGCCCCGACGCGATGCCGGGACCAGAGGAAGTCGAGATCACGCCGTTGGGCCCGCTGACCTGGTCCGCACCGATCAGCGGCACGGCCTGCGTGAGCGACCTGCCCCGGGTCGACGGATCGACCGTGTCGGCGTCCGGCATGCCCTCGCGCACGGTGACGACGTTGTTGCAGTTCTTGCAACGGATCTTGAGGATCTTGCCGCGAACGCGATCGTCACCGATCGAGTAGCGGGTCTTGCAGCGGTCGCAGAGGAACTTCACGCCCCGGTCCCCCGACGGACGTGACGAGCGCGAACGAAGCTACGAGCGCGACGTGACACGAGCCTCAATTGTGCCGAAAAAAAACAGGCACGGCAAAGGGGTACAGCCGACACCGCTCGCCCATCAGGGGTTTGCCGAGCCGGCATCGGTCCGCGTAGAAACGCCTGCATCGCTCGATTCTCCCGGTGTGGCCTTGCCCTGTCGCCGATTCACGGTGACGGGTGAGATCGCCGCGACGTCCCGGATCGTGCCACTCGAGCGTGTGGTGAGGAGACCTCCGACCTCGATCCCGTCGCTGCGGCTCGAAACCTCGAGGTAGAGATCGACATCGCGCAGCTCGGCGCCGATCCAGCGGGTCTGCGCGCTCGCGAGCTCGTAGAGCGGATCGCCATCGATAACCTTCGTGAATCGCGTTCCCTCGAGCCGGTACAGCGAGATCGCCCAGCGTCGCTTCTCGTCGTCCGGCGGGCTCGTGATCGCCACGATCTCATCGCGGCCGTCGACCACGTTGCGCAGCGGGCGGGCGAACACGAGGTCCGGAATCCGGAGCGCCGCGAGGCGGGCAACGCCATCGGCCGCGCGGACCACGAGGTCATCGCCCGCGATCTCGATCAGCTCGCCGGTCGGGCCGAGGCATGCCGTGAACGCGATTCCCGGCTTGATCGCGGGACGCTCGCACACTGGCTCGGGACCGGTGCGCGGCGCGGCGGTCTCGGCGGTCACGACGATCGCGACCACGCGGTCGTTCGCGAGCACGAGCCGGAGGTTTCGGAGGTCGCCGGGTACGACGAGTCGCGGATCACGTGCGCGATCGACCTCGTCGACGATCGAGCCCGTCACGCGCTCGACCTCGGCCAGCGTCGCGCCGACGTGGACGCCGGACTCGGTGCGTGCGACCTCACGGCCGGTGACCGCGACGAACGTCGCCGCCGTCTCGCCACCGATCAGCACGGTGTCGTCCTCGGCACGGATCAGGCTCGTGCGGACGATGCCCGGGATCTCGAAGCGGACGATGCGTGGCCCTGACGGCAGCTGCTGGAGCAGCGAGGTCACCCGATCGCCGAGCTTGTACGGGCCGACGCCGTCCGCGCGAATCGCGTGCGGTGGCAGCGGCCGGACCATACCGGCAGGTGGCTCGATCACGCGGCGCGGCGGCTGGGGCACGCGGGCCGCAGGCGGTGGTGGGCGATCGCGATCCGAGCACGCGGTGGTCCCGGCGGTCACGGCACCGGCGACGACAACCAGCGCGATCGAGAACGCGATCCTCACGTCATGACGATATACGCCACGAGAGCGAGCACGGCCATGCCTAGCAGCCCGACGAGGACCCACGGCAGCCGTTGGGCTGCGGGTGCGACTGGCGTCGAGGCCGTCAGTGCGGGCGCAGGTGCCGGCGCAGGTGACCGTCGCGGCTCGCTGCGCGTCCAGGTGTCGGTGGTGGTCAGGCTGCTGGCGGCCGACACGTCGGGTGCTCGCTCGCCGTGCGGCGTTCTTGGGACAGCGGGTGGCACAGCGAGCTCGCCGGGCTCGACGAGCGACACCGGGTTCGTCGACATCCCGTCGTCATCGGCGACCGCCGCCGCGTGCTGCTCGGAGACCCGCGGTTGCTTGCCCGTGATCTGCATCATCCCGGATGGCCGCGTGGGCACCGGCGTTCGCAACGCGCGGAGCTCCGCGAGCTCCATGCCGAGTGCGGCCGCGATCTCGTTCTCGGGCTGCTCGGTGTCCTCCCACTCGGGTGCCTGCTCGGGTCCAGGTGCGCCGGGCGCGGGCGCGAACGCCTCGAACACCTGGCGGTCGAAGTCGAGGTCGTCGCCGTCGCGCGGTGCCTGCTCGGGCGCGAGCTCGGGGCGGCGCGGACCGCCACCGGCCTGGGTCAGCATGTCGAGGTAGCGCGCGATCCGGACCGGCCCCGAGTGCAAGCGCTCGTCGCGGAGGAACGTCTCGAGGTCGTCGGCGAGGTCGTATGCGCTCTGGTAGCGATCCTCGGGATGCTTCTCGAGCGACCGCATGACGATCGCCTCGAGCGCGCTCGGGAAGTTCCGGCGCGCGAACGTCGGTGGCTGGACCTCGGCCGCGATCAACCGCTGCACGACCTCCTGCGCCGGCCCGCGGAACAGTCGGCGGCCGACCGTGATCTCGTAGAGCACGATGCCGAGCGAGAAGATGTCGCTCCGGTGATCGACACCGGGACCTGTCGACCGCGCTGCCTGCTCGGGCGACATGTAGCCGAGCTTGCCGGGGATGACGTCCGTGCGCTGGCGCTGGCCCTTCGCGTTCGCGATCCCGAAGTCGATCACCTTGAGGAAGCCGTCCTGGGTGACGAGCAGGTTCGTCGGCGAGATGTCGAGGTGGACGATCTCGAGCGAGTGCTCCTCGAGCCGAGTGCCCTCGGCGCCCCGCTTGGCGTGAAAGTAGCCAAGCCCAGCCGCGGCCTGCCGCATCAGCTCGACCGCGTGCTCGAGTGGCAGGAACCGGTCGTGCTGGATACCGCGGCGACACAGCTCGTTGAGCTCCTCGCCGACGATGTACTCCATCGCGATGTACGGGATGCCGTCGTGCTCGTCGACGTCGTAGACATGGACGATGTTCGGATGGTTCAGGAGCGCGCCGATCCGGGCCTCGTCGAGGAACATCTCGACGATCCGCGGATCGTCGGCGAGCTCGGCGCGCAGCCGCTTGATCACGACCTGCTTCTCGAAGCCGGCCATCGCGGCCTGGCGCGCGAGGTAGATCTCGGCCATGCCGCCGATCGCGAGGCGCCGCAGCAGCACGTAGCGTCCGCCGAACGACGTCGGTTCGAGATCGGCGGTGCGGTGGCGCTTCGTCATGCGGGCGCGGGAATCGGCACGCCGGCGGCGGCGTGAGCGGCGAGCGTTGCATCGATCGCGGCACGCACGCTACCGCCCGACGGCAGCGGTGCGATCGGCAGCGGCGGTCCGCTCGCTTCGGTCGGCGCGAGCAGGGAGGTCAGCACGCCGGTCATGCCGCCGGCGAGGCCGTCGAGATCGTAGCCGCCCTCGAGCACCGCGACGACGCGGCCATGCGCGTGACGATCGGCGAACCCGCGGAGCCGGCGCGCCATCGCGGCGAACCCGGCGTGGGTCACCCGCATGCCGGCGAGCGGATCGTGCTCGAACGCGTCGAAGCCCGCCGAGATCAACACGAGGTCAGGCGCAAACCGTGTCATCGCAGGGATCAGCACGTGATCGAAGACGGCGGCGTAATCGGCATCGCCGGCGCCGCTCGGCAGCCCGACGTTCACGGTCGCGCCAAGTGCGTGCGGTCCGCCGACCTCGGTGGGTGCGCCGGTGCCCGGGTAGTACGGGAACTGATGTACCGAGAGGTACATCACCGACGGATCGTCCCAGAAGATGTCCTGGGTCCCGTTGCCGTGGTGGACATCCCAGTCGACGATCGCGACGCGCGCTGCACCCTGCGCTCGCGCGCCTGCCGCCGCCGCGGCGACGTTGTTGAGCAGGCAGAACCCCATCGCCTGGTCGCGCGTCGCGTGATGCCCGGGCGGACGGACGACCGCGATGCCCTGGGTCAACGCGCCGTGCAGCACGTCGGTCGCGAGCTGCACGACCGAGCCGGCGGCCGACCGCGCCGCATCCCACGTGCTCGGCGAGAAGTAGGTATCCGGATCGAGCCAGCCGGTCTTCCCCGGCACCGTCTTCGCGAGGTGCTCGAGGTACGCCGCACCGTGCACGCGACCAAGCTCGTCTTCGGTCGCGAACCGGGTGGCGAGGTGCGTGCCGCGGCTCGTGATGCCGGCCGCGATCAGCGCGTCGCGAACGGCCTCGGCACGCGCCGGCCGCTCGGGATGCCCGGACGGGGCGCGGTGCTGGACGAAGATATCGTCGAGGACGTAGCCGAGCTTCATGGCTTAGTCGCGTTCCGATCGTAGCGCCCGTGACATCAGGGCGGCCATCGCATGTCGGGCCGGCGCGCCCTCGTGGATGATGCTGTGCATGACCTTCGTGAGCGGGGCGTCGGTGCCGAGCTTTTGCGCCAGCTCGTGCGCGACCTTCGTCGTCTTCACGCCCTCGGCAACCTGCTTCATGTCGGCGAGGATGTCGGTCATCGACTTGCCCTGACCGAGGGCGAGCCCGACACGGCGGTTGCGCGACGCATCGCCCGAGCACGTCAGCACGAGATCGCCGATCCCGGAGAGTCCGGAGAACGTCGCCGGCTGCGCCCCCATCGCGACGCCGATCCGCGTGATCTCGGCGAGCCCACGGGTGATCAGGGCGGCACGCGCGTTCGAGCCGAGGCCGAGCCCGTCGGATAACCCGGCGGCGATCGCGATCACGTTCTTGATCGCGCCGCCGATCAGCACGCCGAGCACGTCGTCCGTCGTGTAGATCCGGAACCGGATGCTCGACAGCGCGGTCTGCGCGAGGCTACAAGTCTTGGCGTCGCTGCCGGCCAGCACGATCGCCGCCGGCATCCCGGCCGCGATCTCGCTCGCAAACGTCGGCCCCGAGAGATACGTCGCGCGGTTCGCGACCCGCTCCGGCAGCACGTCGCGATAGACCGCGTCCATCGTCTTCAGCGTCCCGTCCTCGAGCCCCTTCGCCGCGTTGATCACGACGGCGTCGGGATCGATCGCCGACGCAATCCCGGTGAAGACCTCGCGCACGCCGTGCGACGGCGTGACGCCGACGACGAACCGCTTGCCCTTGACGGTCGCCTCGAGGTTCGACGTCACGAACACGGTGTCGGGCAGCCGGTACGCCGGCAGGTAGGTCTTGTTGACGCGCGTGGTCTCGAGCTCGGCGGCCTGCTCGGCGCCGCGGCAATACAGACTGACGCGATGGCCGGCATTGCCGAACAGCATCGCCAGGCACGTGCCATAGCTGCCGGCGCCGATCACCGCGATGTCTTCGATGCTCATCGCGCGCGACCGTATCATGCGGGCGACTTGCAGTAGCATCACCAGCGGTGCGCCGCGCTCGACCCTGGCATTGGTTCCTGCTGTTCCTCCCGTTCGGCGCGACCGGCGGCTTTGTCGCCGTCACGCTCGGCTACATCGCGCATCAGGCCGGGATGTCCGACACCGTCGTCGCCGGCCTCGTCGCGCTCAACCTGCTGCCGCACACCTGGAAGTTTTTCTGGGCGCCGATCGCGGACACCACGCTCACGCGCAAGAAGTGGTACCTGCTCGCGAACGGCGTCTCGTGCCTCACCGTGCTCGCGATGGGCTTCGTGCCGTTCGAGGCGGGGTCGCTCGGCTGGCTCGAGGTCCTGATCTTCGTCAATAGCGTCGCGATCTCGTTCCTCGGGATGGCCGTCGAAGGCTTGATGGCCCATGCGACGCCGCCCGAGGAGCGCGGCCGCGCAGCCGGGTGGTTTCAGGCCGGCAACCTCGGCGGTAACGGCATCGGCGGCGGGCTCGCGCTGTTCATCGCCGAGAACGTCTCCACTCAGGCAGCGTTCATCGCGCTCGCGGTGATCCTCGCATCCTGCACGCTCGCGCTCCGGCTCGTGCCCGAGGCCCCGCGCGAGATCATCGCCGGGCCAGACGGGGCACGACCGGTCAGGCGCCGACTGGTGGTCTCGCTCAAGGAGGTGCTCGTCGATCTCTGGAAGATGATCGGCTCGCGCCGCGGCATCATCGCGCTCGTCCTCTGCTTCATGCCACTCGGTGCCGGCGCCGCGTCGGGGATGTTCTCGGCGATCGCGGGCCGCTGGCACGCCTCGAGCAGCGTCGTCGCGATCACGACCGGTCTCGCCGGTGGCCTCGTCGCGGCGGTGGGCTGCCTCGTCGGCGGATGGTTCTCGGATCGCATGGGACGGCGCATCGCGTATGCGCTGTCCGGCGTGATCATCGCGATCGTCGCCGCGTCGATGGCACTCGCACCGCAGACCGCGGTGATGTACGCGATCTTCACGCTGCTCTACTCGTTCGCCTCGGGCATGAGCTACGGCTGCTTCACCGGCTTCGTGCTCGACGTGATCGGCCACGGCGCGATCGCGACCAAGTACAACGCGCTCGCGTCGCTCTCGAACATTCCGATCTGGTACATGACGCTCGTGAATGGCTGGGCCTCCGAGAAGCACGGCCCGGTCACGATGCTGTGGGTCGACGCTGGCTCCGCGATCGTCGGGCTCAGCGTGCTGTTGCTCGCGATCGCGATCGTGCGCCCAGGCCGCACGCCGGCACCGAGCTAGCGATATCGTTGCCGCATGCGCGTGCCGCCTGCCCTGCCGGTCTTGCTGCTCCTGTCGTTCACGCTCGCGTGCTCGACGCCGACCGAGATCCCGCCGCCGAAGCGGCCGAACACCGAGCTGATCGTCGGTGACTTCGAGCGCCGGCCACCCGCGGGCGAGATGGCGATGAGGTTTGGCGGTGACGGGACGTTCCGGTTCACCAAGAACCGCGGCGAGCTCGAGCGCACTCCGTATCTCGCGAACGGCACCTACAAGATCGACGGCGATTCGCTCGCGTTTACCGCGGAGAAGGGCCAGTGCGCCGAGCAGGCCAAGACCGGCACCTATCAGGTCGTCGTCAGCAAGATCGGCATCCGCTTCAAGAAGGTCGACGACAGCTGCGCCGAGCGCAGCCGCCTCGACGGCCAGACCCTCTGGCGGATCAAGTAGCGCGGTTGGCTAGCCGCGGGTTGCGGCCACCGCGGCCTTAGCCGCGGGTTGCGATCAGCGCTTCGCTCGCGAGCGCGACGCGGTTGCGGCCGGCTCGCTTCGCGGCGTAGAGCGCGGTGTCGGCGGCACGCACGAGCGACTCGGCATCGCCGCCATCGTCGGGGAACGTCGCGACGCCGATCGACAGGCTGAGCTTGCCGACGCGCGGCGCAGCCTCGGAGAAGTCGTGGCTGTTGACGCGTTCGCGCACGCGGTCGGCAACCTTCGCCGCCGTGAACTTCGGGGTATCGACGAGGATCACCGCGAACTCCTCGCCGCCGTAGCGCGCGACGACGTCGTTCGCACGCCGGGTATCGCCGAGCACGCGCGCGAGCTGGCGCAGCACCTCGTCGCCGGCGGGGTGACCGAACGTGTCGTTGAACTGCTTGAAGTGATCGACGTCGAGCATCAGCAGCGAGAGCGGCAGGCCGCTGCGCTGGCTGCGCTCGACCTCGAGCGTCAGCCGCTCGTGGAAGTGGCGATGATTGTAGAGGCCGGTCAGGCCGTCGGTCACCGCGAGCTGGGCGAGCCGCGCGTTGGCCTCGGCGAGCTCGTGCGTGCGCTCGTGAATCTTGGCCTCGAGCTCGCGGTTCATCTCGAGCAGCGCCTGGTTCTTCGCGGAGAGCGACGCGATCAGCTGCTGGTTCTCGTGGACGAGCCGGTACTGCCGCAGCAAGTTCTCGACGGCGAGCAGGAGCGCGGTCTCGTCCCACGGCTTCGGGATGTAGTGGTTGAGGTGCGCGCGGTTGATCGCGTCGATCACGGCATCGAGGCCGGCCTGGCCGGTCAGCAGGATCTTGGTCGTCGCCGGCATCCGCCGATCGGCGATCTCGAGGAGCTCGACGCCCTTCATGCCGGGCATGATCTGATCGGCGATCACCAGCGCGATCGCCTCGCCCTCACGAGTCAGCTCGTCGAACAGCGCGACCGCCTCGTCCCCCGAGCGCGCCGTCGCGATCTGGCACTCGTGGCCGAACCGCGCGCCGAGCTGGGCCCGAAGCACGCGCAGGACGCCCTCCTCGTCATCGACGCAGACGATCACCTCGCGCGAGCTCACGTCGCGACTCCCACGGACGTGACGATCGGGAGCCGGACCTCGAACACGGTACGGCCCGGCTCGGATTGGCAGTGCAGCTCGCCGCCATGCTTGTCGACGATCTGGCGCGCGATGCCGAGCCCGAGCCCGGTTCCCTCGCCCTTCGGCTTGGTCGTGAAGAACGGCTCGAAGATCCGCGGCAGCACGTCCTCGGGAACCCCCGGACCGTCATCGATCACGCGCACGATCGCGACCTTGCCCTCGGCATCGACGGCGGTCTCGATCGTGATGGAGCCTCCGGGCCCGAGATGGAGGGGCCGGGATTCATTCCCGGCCCCGGGCTGAGCTCGGCCGCTGACTGCCTGTTGCGCGTTCGAGATCAAGTTCGTCCACACCTGGTTTAGCTCGTCGACGTACACCGGGACGCGCGGCAGGTCACCATAATGACGTTCGACGACGATATCACGCAGGGTGTGGTGCAGCACCGCGAGCGTGGTCTCGAGACCTTCGTGCAGATCTGCCTCGATGCGCGTCGCCTGTTGGTCGAGGTGCGAATACGTCTTCAACGCACCGACGATGCGCTGGATCTGGCCGACCGCGTGCCGCACGGTCGAGGCCGTGCGATGGAGGTAGACGTGGTCGGTCAGCGACGCGACGACCTCGCGCGCGAGCTGACGATGCGGACCGAGCGCGCCGATGAACCGCTCGGCATCCTCGAGCGTCGCGCCGAGGTCCGCGAGGTCCGCCGCGAGCTGCGGTGCGTCCGCGAGCTGCGCACTCTCGAGCACGACCGCGAGCTCGCGCGCCGCCTTGCGGGCGGTCAGCCCGGTCGGCAGCTGGCGCTCGCTGAGCTTCGGCGCGGCCTCCTCGAGGTAATCCGTGATCGCGCCCGCGGTCGCCGGGGTCGGCGCGTGCGCCGCGAGCTCGGCGCCGTGGCGTGATACCCGGACCAGCGTCTTGCTGAGTCCCTCGATCGACCCCCGGATCGCGGCAGTCGGCGAGTTGATCTCGTGGGCGACGCCCGCAACGAGCACGCCGAGGCCGGCCATCCGCTCGGACAGGATCAGCTGGGCCTGGGTCTCGCGCAGATCGGCGAACGCCTTGCCGAGCTCGTGGTTGATCGCGGTGAGCTCTGCGGTGCGCAGCCGCACCTTGCGCTCGAGCTCCTCGCTCGCGCCACGCACCTCCTGATAGAGCAGCGCGTTCTCGACCGCGGCGCCTGCCTGGTCGGCGAACGTGGTCAAGAGATTCAGATCCGCCTCGGAGAACTCCCGGGCATCCTCGGCACGGCCGACCGCGAGCACGCCGACGACGCGCGCGGCCGCGCCGGGCCGGTTGCGATCGAGCGGCAGCGCGACGAGCGGTCCGGGCGCACCGGCGAGTCGCGCGGCCTCGCCATGCACGGGATCGCTGCTCGCGCGATCGAACCGCAGCGGCGTGCGGGACTTGCGGACCTGCTCGGCGATATCGCGCAGCGATCCGGCCGCGGCGAGTGCCTCGTCCATCGCCAGCGCGGTCGACATGTCGGCGCGGCGCGCGCGGGCGGCCGAGGCGCGCAGGCTCGTGCTCGCACCACCCTCGACGAGCCACAGCGCGACGAGCTGGACATCGAACGTGCGCGCGACGGCATCGACGATCTTGCGCGACACCGAGTCGAGATCGATCACGGAGGACACGGCGCGGCCAGCATCGTGGAGCGCGACGATCTCGCGCATGCGGGCAGCGAGCCGTGCCTGGTTATCCTTGAGCGTCGACGTCATCTGGTTGAACGCGGTCGCGAGATCGGTCAGCTCGTCGCCGCCCGCGATGTCGATCCGGTGATCGAGATCGCCGCGCGATACCGCGATCGCGCCGCGGTGCAGCTGCGCGATCGGCGCGCCGAGCCGGCGCGACCAGAACAGCGCGAGCACGAGCGCGAAGGCGAGCGCGGCCAGCCCGCCCGCGACCAGCGTCCGCAGCGCCAGCCGCTTGGTCGCCGCGAGCGGCTCGCGATCGACCGCGACCGCGATCAACCCGACCGGCCGATCCTGGCCGTCGAGCAGCCCGGTGACCGCGACCTTGTAGTGCCCGGGCTCCTCGCCATCACGCTCGAGATCGAGATCGCGGATCACGCGCTGGCCGCGCAGCGCCGCCGCGCGATCGCGCGCGCCGAGGCTCATCGGATCGCCGCGCCGTCCGAGGCTCGACCGGAACGTCACCTGGAGGGTCCCCGACGGGCCGCCGAGCATGACGTCGGCCGACAGCGCGCCCTTGATCGCGTCGGCGAAATCTCCGTCGAACGGGGTCGACAGCACGAGGACCCCGCGCAGCGTGAGGCTCGGGTCGACGACCGGCGACACCGCGCGGACGACGACGCGATCGCCGACCGTCACGAGCGACACCCCGCGCGTCCACGCCCGGCCCGCCGCGATCACCGGATCGTCGGGCCGCACGCCGACATCCGCAAACCGCGCGACCGCGCCACCGACCGTGCGATCGAGCAACATCGTCCCGGACGCATCGACGAGCTGCAGCCGCGACGACGGCAGGTGCACCTGCTCGTGCGACAGCCACGCCTCGATCGCCGGCATGTCGTTGCGCTCGAGCGCGGCGCCGAGCTCGAACGACTCGGAGAGCTGCACCGACTCGTCGCCGAGACGCTCGACCGCGCGCAGCACGAGGTTGAGGCCGACGGTGAGCTGCCGATCGGCATCCTCGCGCAACCCGCCCTCGAGGCTCGACAGGATCACGCCGGTCGCGAGCAGCGCGACGATCGCGACGGGCACGAGCGCAGCCAACAGCATCGCGACGACGAGCTTGCTGCGCAGCCGGAGCCGGAGCTGCGGCGTCGGCGCCTGCGCGATCTTTGGGATCCGCAGGCTCGACATCCGGAACAGCCGGGAGCGAGCGCTCGGCTCTGCAGGATCGATCGGATCGCCGGGGTTCGCCGGGTCGTGTCGAGGGATGCCACCCTCGCTCACCGGCCCACCGCCTCACGCCGGCGGATCCGCGCGTACACCGGATGGCCGAGCGGCGAGAGCAGCACGCCCTCGAGCTCGGCCCGCGACGCGACCACGTACTCGCTGTGCGCGATCGGCACCCACGGCGCGTCCTCGGCGATCCTGTTTTGGACTTCGCGATAGAGCCCGGTGCGCGTCGCCTCGTCGACCGCGCCCTGCGCTTCGATCAGCAGCTTGTCGACGCCGGGGTCGCGATAGAATGCGATGTTGTTCGCGCTGCCGACGACGCTGTTGTCCGAGTGAAACAGCACGTAGAGGAAGTTATCGGGATCGCCGGTATCGCCGATCCAGCCGAACAGCGCGAGGTCGTGCATGCCGGCCTGGACCGCGGCGCGATGCTCGGGATACGGGTTCAGCACGAGCTCGGTATGGATGCCGACCTGCGCGAGCGCCGTCTGCAGGAACCGCGCGACCCGCTCGGGACTCTGGAGATACGGCCGCGGCGTCGACGGCGCGTACAGCTTGTACTTCCGGCTCGGGTCGTACGCGCCGGTGGCGGCCGCCTGCTGCACGAGCTTCTTCGCGAGAGCCGGATCGAACGCGTAGCGCGTCTTCGGCTGGTGATAGCCCCACTGGGTCGGCGGCAGCGGCCCGTCGGCGGCGATCGCGCGGCCCTGGAATGCGAGCTTGATGATCGGCTCCTTGTTGATCGCATGGTTCGCGGCGCGCCGGATCTCGCGGCTATCGAACGGGATGCGCTGCACGTTGAACGCGAGGTAGCTGACGTCGTTGCCCGGGGTGTGCGTCAGCTGGAGATCCGGGTGAAGCTCGACGAAGGGCTGCTCGTCCGGACGGATCGACGCCGCGATGTCGACCGAGCCCGACTCGAGATCGATCAGGCGCTGGCGCGCGTCGACGACGACCCGGAACACGATCCGATCGAGCAGCGCCGGTGTTCCCCAGTACCCCGCGAAGCGCCGCAAGACGACGGCCTCGCCGGGCGTCCACGCCTCGAACGCGAATGGCCCGGTCCCGACGGGGTGCCGCTGGAAGTCCTTGCCCCAGCGCGCGACCGCGGTCGGCGACACGATCGGGTACATCGCGAGATCGCCGAGCAGCGGCGCGTACGGCCGTGCCACCTCGATCACGACGGTCTTCGGATCGACGGCGATCACCCGGGTCACATCCTTGAGCAGTGACCGCCAGTAACCGCCGGCCTCGCCGAGGGAGCTCGGATGCTCCGGATCGAGCAGGCGCTCGAACGAGAACGCGACGGCGGCGGCATCGAGGGGCGTGCCGTCGTGAAACCGGATGCCGCCGCGCAGGTGAAACGTCCAGCGCTTGCCATCGCGCGAGGCCTCCCACGAGGTCGCGAGGTTCGGCTCGACGTCGGTCGACCCGGCCTTCCAGCGCACGAGGCCCTCGAAGAGCAGCGTGCCGACCTCGATCGACTCGCTGTCGGTGACCCGTACCGGGTCGAGCGAGATGACATCGGAGGCCTGAGCGACCACCAGCGCACCGGGATCGCGCCGGCGATGTGAACGCGAGCGTTCGGCCGTGCAGGCCACGCAGGCCACGACAGCCAGGCAGGCCAGCATCGCCGCTGTTCTGCGCCCCGGCCTCATGCGGCGGACTCTAGCACCCCGCGATGATTGACTACTGGCGGTTCGCTGACTTAGCGTCCGGCCCAGCGGTCCGTTCGTGGGTGCTTTTGGTGAATGCCGGACCGTGATCAACGTCGAAGGGGAACCATCCGTCCATGCGTCTCGCTCACGTGCTTACCAGTCTCGTCCTGGTTGCTTCCGCCAGCTGTGGTCCATACAGCTTCAGCGAAGGCATCGCGCTCAAGACAACACCGAAGCTCCTCAAACGCGGTCAGCCCGCGCTCCAGATGGAGTCGGACTACGAGATGGCACGTCAGGCCATCCCGGGTGCACTCAAGACCGTCGAGAGCTTCTGGGTCAACGTTCCGGATAACCCGCAGCTGCTGTCGATCCTGACCGAGGGCTACTGCCAGTACGGCACGGCGTTCGTCGAGGACGACTGGGAGGCGGCGAAGTTCAAGAAGGACATCGCGGCGATCGACTATCACAACGAGCGCTCGACGAAGATGTTCACGCGATGCCTCAACTACGCGCTGCGCATGCTCGGCGGTCGCTGGCAGAAGGAGATCTTCCTCGAGACCGAGACCGTGACCAAGCTGGTCAAGGACACCGGCAGCGGCAAGCGCTTCCCGATGCTGTTCGCGGGGCTCGCGCTCGGCTCGCTGATCAATCACAACCTGACCCGCATCGAGATGCTCGCGTATCTCGACACCGTGCAGCGGATCATCGGCCGCGTGCTCGAGATCGATGGCCCGAACCCCAAGGGCTGCCCCCCGGCCCCCGCGGTGTGCCAGGCCACGGTCGCGCACCTCGCGCTGCCATATGTCGCGCTCGGCATGCTCAACACCGCTCGTGGCAAGGCGATGGGCGGCGATCCCGACAAGGGACGCGCGATGTTCGAGAAGGCGCTCGCGATCACTGACAACCGGTTCCTGCTCGCGCGCACGCTGATGGCGTTCCGCGTCGGGCTCGCGAACAACGACCGCAAGTTCTTCCACGATCAGCTGAAGCAGGTGCTCGAGACCCCGCCGTCGGTGTGGCCCGAGCAGCGCCTGGCAAACGAGGTCGCCCATCGCAAGGCGCGCCGCTATCTGTCGCAGGAAAAGGAGCTCTTTCAATGATCATGACGAAACTGGGTGTGTTCGCCGGCGCCGCGCTGGCCTTTGGCCTCGTCGCGAGCCCGGTCGCTCGTGCCGAAAACGTCGAGCTGCGGATCGCGACGCTGGCGCCGTCGGGTAGCCCGTGGATGGCGACGCTCGACAAGGCCGCCGCCGAGATCAAGGAGAAGACCGGCGGCCGCGTACAGATGAAGTACTTCGAGGGCGGCCAGCAGGGCGACGAGCGCGACTACGTCCGCAAGATCAACGCCGGCCAGCTCGATGGCGCCGCGGTGACCGCGGTCGGGCTGTCGATGATCGACGAGTCGATCCGCGTGCTCGAGATCCCGATGATGTTCGCGTCGGCCGAGGAGGTCGACTACGTCGCCGACAAGATGTGGCCGTACTTCCAGAAGAAGTTCGAGAAGAAGGGCTTCCGGCTCAACGACCGCGGCGAGGTCGGCTGGATCTACTTCCTGTCGAAGAACAAGGTCGCGAGCGTCGGTGATCTCAAGGGGCAGAAGCTGTGGATGTGGGGCGACGATCAGCTCGTCGGCGCCATGTTCAAGAAGCTTGGCCTCGGCGGCGTGCCGCTGGGAATCCCCGAGGTCGACTCGGCGCTGACCTCCGGCCGGATCAACGCGGCCTACGGCTCGCCGATCGCCGCGGTGGCGCTCCAGTGGTACACGAAGATCAAGTACATGACCTCGATGCCGATGAGCTTCGCGATCGGTGCGACGGTCGTCTCGGTGAACACGATGAAGAAGATCTCCGCCGAGGATCAGAAGATCTTGCAAGACATCAGCAGGTCGTCGAGCAAGAAGCTTCGCAAGACGATCCGCAAGGCGAACGAGGATGCCCGCAGCACGATGGCGCGCAAGGGCGTCACGATCGTCCCGACGCCGCAGGCGACGGTCGACGAGTTCGCCAAGCACGCGAGCGCGGTGCAGACCGAGCTCGTCGGCAAGGTGTACTCCAAGGACGAGCTCGACATGGTGCTGAAGCACCGCGACGAGTACCGGGCGAAGCGCAAGAAGTAAGCGTCGGCCACGGCGACCCATCGCCCGTCAGGTCGCCTGGCGGGCGATGTTGTTTTGGCGCGACGTCGATTGCGGGCGTGGCGAGCAGCCGCCTACCATCACGGCGTGACCAAATCGGATGGCGATGAGGGCGCCACCGATGCGACCGGCGATGCCGGCGCACCGGCCAAGCCTTCGAGTAAGGATGGCGTTGTCGAGGGCGAGCACGATGTGCCCGCAACGCGACCGTCGCGAAGCCTGATGGAGCCGCCGCTGCGGCCCTCGGCGATGCAGCTGCTCGCCGACCCCGAGGACTTTCCCGACGACGGGCCGTTCGCCGCGGTGCTCCGCCGTATCGATCACTACGCGGGCCAGGTGGAGCAGCTCGCGCTGTTCGGGCTCCTGATCGTGATCGTCGCGATCGGCGTGATCCAGGCTCTCGCCACCAAGCTGTTCGATCACAGCTTCCTGTGGTCGTTCGGCACCGTGCGCGCAGGGACCTTCGCGATCGCCATGACCGGCGCGGCGTTCGCGAGCCACCAGGCACGCCACCTCTCGATGGATCTCGTGTCCCGCAAGGTCGGGCCGCGGTTCCGCCTCGGGCTGCGCGTCGGGCTGGGGCTGTTCACGATCTTCGCCACCTCGCTGCTGCTCTACAGCGGCATCCACCTGACGAGCCGACTCTGGGGCGAGGAAGGCGTGCACACGATCCCGCCGCACCTCATCGCCTTGATGATCCCGGTGGGCTGCATCCTGATCATGTTCCACACGACGCTTCACCTGCTGATCGACCTCGACTACTTGCGTCGCGGCAAGTTGCCTCCCGAAAAGGCGATGACGGGTCACTAGGAAGCAGCCATGACGACCCTCCTCATCATCCTCATCGTGCTCGCGTTCATCTCGGGCGCGGAGCTGTTCGGCGTCATGATCGCCGCGGCCGCGCTCGGCGCCTTCACCGCGAGCCGCGGCTTCACCGTCGAGTTCGACGGCATGATCGTCAGCATGTTCGGCGGCGCGACCGACGACAAGGCGATCGTGTTGTCGACGATCCCGATGTTCATCTACGCGGGCTACTTGCTCGCGGAGGCGAAGACCGCTGACCGCCTCGTGCGCTTCGCGAACGCGCTCCTCGGCTGGCTGCCGGGTGGCCTCGCGATCGTCACGATCGGTACGTGCGCGCTGTTCACCACGTTCACCGGGGCATCCGGCGTCACGATCGTCGCGCTCGGCGGCGTGCTGATGCCGGCACTCGTCCGCAACGGCTACCCCAAGAAGTTCTCGATGGGCATGCTCGCAGGCACCGGCTCGGTCGGCCTGCTGTTTCCGCCCGCGCTGCCGCTCTTCGTCTACGGCACGGTCTACGGGCTCACGCAGGTCAGCGACCCGGCTGCCGCGGCGCTGTGGGATACCCGCCGCTTTCTGTTTGCCGGCATCGTCCCGGGCATCCTCACGATCACGCTGCTGTCGATGGTCGCGGTGTGGGTCGCGCGCAAGCTACCGCGCCAGAAGTTCGAGATGGGCGAGCTCGGCCGCAGCTTCCTCGCTGCCCTGCCCGAGCTGTTCATCCCGTTCGGCGTGATCCTCGGTCTCGCGAGCGGCTTCGCGCTCCCCGAGATCGCGGCGCTCACCGTGGTCTACGTGATCATCCTCGAGGTCGTCATCCTCCGCATGCTCAAGCCGATCGTGCTGTGGAGTGTCAGCCGCGAGGCGATGGCGATGGTCGGCGCGATCTTCATCATCATCCTCGCGTCGACCGCGTTCACGAACTACCTGGTCACGGCCGATGTTCCGAAGATGCTCGTCGAGTGGACGCGCGAGCACGTCGAATCGAAGATCTTGTTCCTGCTCGCGCTGAACTTGCTGCTGCTGTTCGTCGGCATGATCATGGACATCTTCTCGGCGATCGTGATCGTGCTGCCGTTGATCACCCCGATCGCCAAGCACTACGGCATCGACCCGTACCACCTCGGCGTCATCTTCTTGCTGAACCTCGAGGTCGGCTATCTGACGCCGCCGGTCGGCCTCAACCTGTTCATCACGAGCATCAAGTTCCAGACCCCCGTGGTCGAAGTCATGCGGGCCACCATCCCGTTCATGATCACGCTGTTGATCGCGCTCGCCATCGTCACGTATGTCCCCGCCCTCACGGTCGTCCCGGAGGCCGAACGCACCGGTCCCGTCCGGACGCTGACCGCGATGATCCAGACCGGCATGGAGGAGGCCAAGGTCTCGGTGCCGGAGATCACCCTGGTCGACGCCACCGGCGCCCTCCTCAAGGATGCCAAGGGACAATCGATCGTTCGCAAGTTCATCGACTGCAACACGATCACCGACGAGATCCAGCGTGGCAGCTGTCAGGCGCTGTTCTTCGACGTCACCGACTGCGTCCCCACGAAGGGCGCCGCGCGGGATGCCAAGCAGACCGAGTGCGCGAACAACGCGATCGCAGCGTGGGCGGTCAAGGAGCTCAACGGCGACCTCAACGATCTCGAGAAGGCCGTCATCACGATCTCCGAGGTCGCGCTCGTCGATAGCGCCGGCGATCCGGTCAAGGCCGCGAACGGCACGCCGATCGTGAAGCGGATCGCGACGTGCGGCCCGCTCACCGGAACCGAGCGCGACACCTGTCGCAGCCTCTTCGTCGAGGCTTCGAGCTGCCAGATCCAGCCACACGACGTCACCGAATGCGTCACCGGCGGGAAGGACGCGGTGACGTGCCGCAAGGCCGCGATCGATATGTGTATCCAGGACAAGACCGTGAGCTGGGTCGAGGAATATCCGGAAGCCGCCGCCGCGGAGTGACCGAGATCCGGTCCGGACACGCCTGAGATGGCCCGCACCCTCGCAGCGCTGCTGAGGCTCCTGCGGCCGCACCAGTGGGTAAAGAACCTGTTCGTCGCGGCACCGCTGGTGTTCTCGCGGCACCTCGTCGACCCGGCGTACGTCGTGCGCACGCTGCTCGCCGTGCTCGCGTTCTGCGCACTCTCTGGCGCGGTCTATGCGTTCAACGATGTCCGCGACGTCGAGCTCGATCGCGCCCACCCGAAGAAGCGTTTGCGCCCGGTCGCGTCCAGCGCGATCTCGGAGCGCGCCGCGCTGATCGCCGCGGCGGTCCTCGCGATCGGCGCGCTCGCCGGTGCGTTCGTGCTCGACTGGCTGCTCGGCGTCTATGCGTCCGTGTACTTGCTGCAGAACGTCGCGTACAGCCTCAAGCTCAAGCAGATCGCGTTCCTCGACGTCACCCTGATCGCGAGCGGCTTCATCCTTCGCGTGCTCGCCGGCGCCGCTGCCATCGACGTGCCGGCCTCGCACTGGCTCTTGATCTGCACCGCCCTGCTCGCCCTCTTCCTCGGCCTCGGCAAGCGCGCCCACGAGCTCGCGTGGGCGGAGCGCACCGGCCAGGCCACCGCGACGCGCGCCGCTCTCGCCGGCTACTCGATCCCGGTGGTCCGCATCGCGCTACTCGTCCTCGCGGTCGCCACCTGCGCGGCCTACGTCGCGTACACGCTCGACTCGCGCACGGTGCAGTTCTTCGGCACCCACCGGCTGATCTACACGGCGCCGTTCGTGCTGCTCGGCATCGTCCGCTTCCTGTTCCTCGCGCTGTGGTGGCCCAAGGACGAGAGCCCGACCGAGGCCATGCTGAAGGATCCGTGGTTCCTGCTCGACCTCGCCGCCGCCGTGGCGACGACGATCTACGTCATCTACGCGTGAGCACCGGCGACAGGCACGGCGCCGCTGACTGGTGTAAGAACACGGCAGTGGCGGACGACCGGCCCGCGATCGCGAAGCGCAAGAGTGACCACCTCGAGGTGGCCGCGTCGGGGCGCGCCGATTTCGCGAAGTCGACGCTGCTCGAGCATGTCCACCTCGTGCACCAGGCGCTGCCGGAGCTGGCGCTCGACGAGATCGGGCTCGCGACCGAGCTGGTCGGCAAGACGCTCCGCGCGCCGCTCGTGATCACCGGGATGACCGGCGGGACGGCCGAGGCTGCAGCAGTCAACCGCGACCTCGCGATCGCGGCGCAGGCGGCCGGCATCGCGCTCGGCCTCGGGTCGCAGCGCGCGATGGCCGAGCACCCCGAGCTCGCCGCGAGCTATCAGGTCCGCGATGTCGCGCCCGACGTCGTGCTGCTCGGCAACGTCGGTGGCGTGCAGGCGCTCGCGATGGGACCGGCGCGCGTGATCGAGCTCGCGAAGCAGATCGGTGCGGACGCGCTCGCGATCCACCTCAACCCCGGCCAGGAATTGATCCAGGAGGCTGGGGACCGCGACTTTCGCGGCGTGCTCGATGCGATCGCGCGGATCGTCGAGGCGTCGCCGATTCCGGTGATCGTCAAGGAGACCGGTTGCGGGCTCTCGGTCGAGGCCGCGCGTGCGCTCGTCGGCGCCGGCGTCCACACCGTCGACGTCGCGGGGGCGGGCGGCACGAGCTGGGTCGCGGTCGAGGCCGTGCGCGCGGCGGATGGATCGGATGCCGCGTCGCTCGGCGGCGAGCTGTGGGACTGGGGCGTGCCGACGGCAGTCTCGGTCGCCGCGTGCGTGCGCGCGAACCTCACGGTCATCGCGTCGGGTGGGGTGCGCAGCGGGCTCGATGTCGCGCGGGCCCTCGCGCTCGGCGCGCGTGCCGGTGGGATGGCGGCGCCGATGTTGCGTGCGCAGCGGGCGGCCGGCGTCGACGGCGTCCGCGAGCAGATCGATCGCGTGATCGCCTCGATCCGCAGCGTGTGCTTGCTGACCGGCTGCCGTCGCGCGGCGGATCTGGCGCGCGCTCCCCGTCACCTCGGCGCGCCGCTGCGCGCTTACCTCGACAGCCTGGGCCTATGACGTTCGCAGGCTGGGGCAAGATCATCCTGCTCGGCGAGCATGCCGTCGTGTACGGCTACCCCGCGCTCGCGGCCGCGCTCGATCGTGGCGTCACGATCGCGCCGGTGCCGACACCCGCCGGCGGTCCGCTGCGCCTCGATGTCCCCGCGTGGGAGCTCGCGGTCACCGCGAGCGCGCGCGACGATCACCACCCGGTCGGCCGGGCGCTCGCAGCGATCGCCGACGAGCTCGGTATCGGGCGGCCCGCAGTCTCGCTCGTCGGCGACGCGCAGATCCCGCACAGCGCGGGGCTCGGGTCGTCTGCGGCGATGGCGGTCGCGATCACGCGCGCCCTGCTCGCCCACGCGAAGCGCCCGCAGGATCACAAGTCGATCCTCGCGGCGGCCTCGGCGAGCGAGGTCGTGCTGCACGGCCGGCAGAGCGGTGTCGACGTCGCGCTCGCGGCGCGTGGCGGCATCGGTGTGTTCCGCAAGGTGTCGGGGCTCCGCGTGATCACGATGCCGCCGCTCCGCGTGCTGGTCGCGCCGAGTGGCGAGCCGCGCTCGACCGCGGCGATGGTCGCGCGTGTTGCCGAGGCCACGAGCGCCTCGGGCCGGGTCAACATCGCGAGCTTGTCGGCAGCCGAGCCGTACTCGAACACCGATGCACGGCTCGCCGAGCTCGGAGGCCTCACCGATGTCGGCACGAGCGCGCTGATCGGTGGCGACCTCGCTGGCCTCGGC
>JACCTC010000157.1 GCA_013812655.1 Deltaproteobacteria bacterium
CGATTGAGATTGGTCGCGCGCGACGGTGAGCGCGAGGGCGGAGTGCGGGTCAAACACGACCGCGGCATCGGGCGGGCTGATCTCGAGCTCGCGACGCAGCCTCCGCTCGGCACCCTCGCCGAGGATCGCCCGCCGCACGCGATCGGCCACACCGCCTCCACCGCCACCGACGCCGCCGAGATCGATCGCGCGGACGCGCATGCCGGCGGCCTCGATCGCCGCGAGCACCGGCACGACCGCCGACGACGGCGCACCCGCGCTGGTCACGAGCAGGATGACAGGATCGGTCACGTGGCGCCCTGGGTCCGGTGGTAGGGCCAACCCTCGCCGTTGACGAGGTTCGGCGGCCGGCGCCCCGAGAGCACGTCGATCACCGCGTCTGCACAGAGCTGAGCCATCGCGGTCCTGGCCTCGGTGGTAGCCGATCCGATGTGCGGCGCCAAGACCAGGCGCGGCGTCGTGAGCAGGCGGGGATCGATGCGCGGCTCGCTCGCAAAGACGTCGAGGGCAGCACCGAAGATCCCGCCGGCGGTGAGGGCGTCGATCAAGGCGTTCTCGTCAACGCAGTCACCACGCGCGGTATTCACGAGGATGGCCGTGGGCTTCATCATCGCGAGCCGCGCGGCGTTGACGACGTGACGCGTCTCGGGGGTCAGCGGACAGTGGAGGCTGATCGCGTCGGCGGTCTGGAACAGCTCGTCGATCGAGACCCGCCGCGGCCCCTGCGCGCTGACGTCGTGCGGATCTGCGTAGATCACACGCATGCCAAAGCCAAGGCCGCGTCGCGCCATCGCCTGGCCGATCCGGCCAAAGCCGAGGATGCCGAGCGTCTTGCCGGCGAGCCCGACGCCGAGCAGCTGGTCGAGCGCCCACCCGCTCCACTGCCCGGATCGCACGAGCCGCTCGCCCTCACCGAGGCGGCGCGCGGCGGCAAGCATCAACGCGAACGCGCACTCGGCGGTCGCCTCGGTCAACACGTCCGGGGTGTTGGTGACCGCGATCTTCGCGGCGGTCGCCGAACCGACGTCGATGTTGTCGACGCCGACCGCGCAGTTCGCGATCACCCGGAGCTTCGGTGCCCGCTCGAGCAAGGCCTCGTCGATCCGATCGAGCAGCAGGCAGACGAGCGCATCGGCCTCGGTCAGATCGACGCCAGCGAGGCCAACGTGGCCGCGCGGCGGCATGTAGACCTCGGTGCCGGGCAGCGCCGCCTGCACCTGGGCTGCGAGATCGATGGGCAAGCTCGAGGTCGAGACGACGCGCACGCCGACGAGGATAGCGTAAGTGGATGCGATCCGAGGCCGTGCTAGTGTTCAAGACGTGAACGCGCGCTGGCTCGGGTGGCTTGCCGTCGCATGGATCGTCGCGAACGCGCCTCGGTCCGCGCACGCCGAGGCACGCAAGCCGGCGCCCGCCGAGCCTGCGAACCCTGCGAAGGCCGCGAAGCCCACGAAGCCCACGAAGCCGGACAAGCTCACCGAGGCGAAGCCCGCGAAGCTCAGCAAGGCCGACGCCGAGCTGCTCGCCCTCACGAACGATCCACTGCTCGGCAAGGCCGACCGGATCCATGGCGAGGAGACCAAGGGCCTCGTGACGTTCACGTTCGACGACGGCCCGAACCCGGAGACCACGCCGGCGGTGATCGACGCGCTTGTGAAGTACGACGTCCCGGCGACGTTTTTTGTCGTGACGCGACGGCTCGTCGGCAAGCAAGGCGAGGCGAGCCGCGCCTTGCTCAAGCGCGAGCTCGCGAGCGGCTTCGTCGTCGCGAGCCACTCGGTCTCGCATCCCAGCCTGCGCGGCGCGAGCCCGAAGAAGCTCGCGAGCGAGATCGATCAATCGATCCGCACGCTGGCCAGCGAGGCCGAGCGCACGATCGGCCTGTTTCGCGCACCGTTCGGCGCGATCGACGCACAGGGGCGCGCGTGGCTGAAGAAGCGCGGGCTGACCGAGGCGTTCTGGTCGATCGACACCCTCGACTGGCAGGCGAAGCGTCCCGATAGGCTTCGCAAGAAGGTGCTGTCGATGATCCTCGCGCAGGATGGCGGCGTCGTCCTCATGCACGACGTCAAGCCGATCACCGCCGAGGTGATCGCGGGGATCCTCGATGACCTCGAGGCCGAGAACTGCAAGCGGCTCGGCGCGAACAGGCCGCCGATCCTCCCGGTCTCGATCCACTATTTTTTGCGCGACAACCGGAAGCCGCGCGCGATCCCCGAAACCATCCGCAAGCGCACCGAAGGTTATCGCCTCGCGCTGCCGGTCCGCTGCGCGACCCGCCCGGCTCCCGAGCCCGACCCGAGCGAGGTCTGGACGTCCCTGCTCTACATGCTGTGGCTCGCGCCCACGCCGGCTCCGGCGACTCCCGCACCGGCGCCGCGGCCCTGACATCGGATCGCCGGAGCACGCTCGCCGCGCCGCGTCAGTCGTGCGATCTCCGACGAAGATCGCCCCCTCGTGCTGGTGATCACCCGTCCCATCTGAGCCCTCTTCGATGTGGTTGACAACTACACGCAACCACATTAGGGTCCGCCGCCTACTCGGGAATGGCCGATGGGGAATGTCGTGGAATTGTCATGGAATCACCTAAAGTTACGAGCGCTGGCCGAGCTATCACTGGACCTACGCTTGGAGCTACGCATGAGCCCTCCGCGGTCGATCCACGCTTCGCGAACGGAACAGGGAACATGGCGCCACTGACCTGGGATCAGTCCACGCCCGTCCCTTCCGGCTATCCGGCCGAGGGAACCGAGCGCACTCCACAGTTCGAGCACGCTGATATCGCCGACGGCGAGTTCGGCGAGGGCGAGTCCGAGCGCACCACGATCACGAGCGGCGCGTACGAGCTCCGCCCGCGATTCACCGGTCGCGCCGCCGCGATCGGCCGGCTCCAGGTCTTGATCGACCAGGCGTTCGACGACAAGCAGCTCGCGTTCATCGTGATCACCGGCGAGCCTGGCATGGGCAAGAGCCGGATCATCAGCGAGCTCGTCGCGCGGGCGCGGACGATGCACCCGACGACCGTGCTGATGCAGGGCATCGCCGACGAGAACGCACCGGCGTACGGCCCCGTCGCTCGCGCCCTGACCGCACGCTTTGGCCTCGTGCCCGGCGAGGATCCGGCCGAGAGCCGCGACAAGATCCAGGCCGGCGTCGCCGAGGTCCTGCAGCCCCAGCGCGTCACCGAGGTCTCGCACCTCATCGCGCACCTCCTGCGCGTGCCGTTCGATGACAGCCCGGTCACGACGCCGCTCCTCGACTCGCCGCAGCGCCTCGAGGCGCGGCTGTTCATGGCGCTCAGGCGGTTCCTGTCGGCCGAGACCGAGCGCCACCCGGTTGCCCTCGTCGTCGAGAACCTCGAGCTGTGCAGCACGGACACGATCAACTTCCTGCACTACCTCGCGGCCGGCCTGCGCGATCATCGCGTCGCGATCATCGGCACTGGCACTGCCGCGCTCTACGAGCGGCATCCGTCGTTTGGCGATGGCGAGGTGACCCCCGCCCGCCTCGAGCTCGGTTCGCTGACGGCGTCCGAGGCCGAGGAGCTGCTGCGCGAGCTCTGCCGCCCGCTGCCCGAGATCCCGCCGCAGCTCGTCGCGCACGCGCGCACCCTCGGTGGCTCGCCACGCGCGATCCACGAGCTCGTCCGGTTGCTGCTCGAGAGCGATGTGATCGTTCGCGATGGCATCCAGTGGCGGATCGACGCGAAGAACCTCGCGACCCTGACGCTGCCGCAGACCTATGACGAGGTCGTCGCCGCGCGCCTTCGCGTGATGGACGCGACCGAGCGCCGCGTCCTCGAGATGGCCGCGACCGTCGGCGAGACCTCGTGGCTCGATGCGATCCTCGCGCTCGAGCGTCGCGATCAGCGGACCGATGATCCCGATGGCCCGACGCTGTCGCAGATCGCCGCGAGTGGTGATCACTCGCGGATCGCGGTCGTCGCGGCGATCAGCAAGCTCGTCGAGCGCGAGTGGCTGCTCGACGTCGCGCAGTCGTCGGTGGCGGGCGAGCGCGAGCTCCGCTTCGCGTACCCGAACCTGTGGTCGATCGTCTACAAGGGCATCGACGAGGGGAAGCGCCGTGGCCACCACGCCGCGGTCGCGCGCTGGCTTGAGCTGCACCCCGAGGGTCGTGGTCCGGCGGCGCAGGAAGAAGTCGCGCGTCACCTTGCCCTCGCCGGCGAGGCGCGTGATGCCGCGAGCCGCTACCGCCGCGCGGCCGAGGCGGCACGCGCGCAGTTCGCGAACGAGAAGGCGATCCGGCTCTTCGATCGCGCACTCGCGTGCATCGCGGACAGCGATCTCGCCGCACGCATCCACCTCTGGCACGACCTCGGCTCGGTCTACGAGCTGATCGGTGACTTCGAGGCCGCGCTCGGTGCGTTCGAGCGGATGCTGCGGCTGTCGTGGGTCGCCGCGAGCAAGACCAAGGCGGCCGTCGCGTTCAACAAGATGGGCCGGGTGTGGCGCCGCAAGGGCGACCTCAAGCTCGCGCTCGAGTACCTGGAACGTGGCCTCGAGCTGTTCCGCGCGGCCAACGATCAGCGTGGCATCGCGGGCTCGCTCGATGACATCGGCAAGTCGCTACAGATGCTCGGCCGCTACGACGAGGCCTTCGCGAAGATCACCGAGGCGCTCGCACGTCGCGGCAAGCACGGCGACAAGCGCGCGATCGCGACCTCGCTGTCGCGGCTCGGCGACGTCCAGCAGGATCGCGGCCAGTACGAGTCGGCGCTGACCTGCCACCGCGAGGCGCTCGAGCTGCGCCGCCAGGCCGGCGATCGCTGGGGTGTCACGGTCTCGCAGAACAACCTCGCGGCGCTCTCGTTCGAGCTCGGCGAGATGGCCGAGGCGCGGAGCGGCTGGCTCGCGGCGCTGCCCGATGCCGAGGCGATCGGTGCCCTGCCGCTGTGCGCGTTGATCTTGTCGAACCTGGGCGAGCTGGCGCTCGTCGAGGGCAAGCTCGAGGAGGCCCGCAGCCGGCTCGAGAACGCGCTCGAGATCATCGAGGACATCGAAGATCGCGGGCTCGAGTCCGAGTGCTGTCGTCACCTCGCTCACCTCGAGAAGCTGCAAGGTCAGACGGGCGCGGCCCGCACGCTGGCCGAGCGTTCACTCGAGGTCGCGAAGAAGGCCGGTCTCCCTGAAAAGGAGGCCCAGGCCTACCTCGCCCTTGGCGACGTGCTGTCGACGAGCCTCTACGACGCCGATGACGAGAGCGGCGCGCTGTCGCCGGCGGCCGTGGCATTCGGCCGCGCCCTCGAGGTCGTGCGCGCGATCGGCAACGAAGCGGCGCTCGGCAAGGCGCTGTTCGCGTTCGGCCGCTACAAGGCCGAAGTCGGTGACATCTCGGACGGCAAGGACATGCTGCGGGACGCGATCATGGTGTTTGCGAAGCTCGGGCTCGCCCGCCCCGCGAACGAAGCCGAGAAGCTGCTCGCTTCATTGAGCTGACGGCCGTCTCTCGGTCATCTGACGCTCGGCGATCGCCGCGTAGGAATTCGGATCCCGACCTTGCCATGTTGGGTCCGACCCGGCATGGTCAGCTCTCCCTGCGATGATCTGGTTCTGGTTCGGATTCTTCGCGTTCGTCGCGGTCCTGCTCGCCCTCGATCTCGGGGTGCTGCACCGCAAGGCAACGACGCCCACGATCAGGAGCGCCGCCTACTGGACCGCTGGCTGGATGGCGCTCGGCTTCTCGTTCACCGGCGTCGTCTACCTGATGTACGACAACGCCTGGCTCGGGGCGACGCTCGTCGAACCGTCGAAGAATCCCGGCGTCGACGGCGCGATCATGTATGTCTCGGCGTATCTCCTCGAATACGCGCTGTCGGTCGACAACATCTTCGTCATCTCGCTGCTGTTCCTCCAGTTCCGCGTTCCCTCGCAGTACCAGCACCGCGTGCTGTTCTGGGGAATCATGGGCGCGATCGTGTTCCGCCTGATCATGCTGGCGGGCGGCGCGTATGTCGCGAACAAGTTCGACTGGGTCTTCTACGTGTTCGGCGCGTACCTCGCGTTTCAGGGCATCAAGCTGCTCAAGCCCGAGAGCGAGGAAGAGCAGTCCCACGACAAGAACTTCGCCGTGCGGATGTTGCGGCGGGTCATCCCGATCGTCGACAGCGTGGACCACGGCGGCAAGTTCATCGTGCACCTGGCGAACGGCAAGCGTGCGCTCACCACGATCGCGGTGTGTCTGGTCTCGATCGAGCTGACCGACATCGTGTTCGCGCTCGACTCGATCCCGGCCGTCCTGTCGGTGAGCAAGGACATCTTCATCATGGTCACGTCGAACATCTTCGCGATCATGGGACTGCGAAGCCTGTACTTCGTGCTCGCCGGCGCGATGGACCAGTTCCGCTACCTCAAGATCGCGCTCGCGATCCTGCTGATCGTGATCGGCGCGAAGATGGTCGCGCACAACCACTTCCACGTGCCGCATGCCATCTCGCTCGCGCTGATCGCGGGCATCATCGGCACCGGCGTGATCGCCTCGATCGTCGCGAACCGCCGCGAGCTCGCGAAGATCGACCCCGACAAGCCGGTCGATCCCGCGCACCTCGGTGACTCCGACGATGCCGCGCCCTGATCGTCAGCGCACGAGCACGAGCATCTCGGTCTCCATGACGTCCTCGGCCCAGCGCCGCTTGTAGTCCATCTCGGTGCCGAGATCGTAGCGGCCGACGCCCTCGGCGCAGAGCTCGACGATCTGGTGATACTGGAGCAGGCCGCCGAGCCCGAGCGCGGCGCGATCGTCGTCGTACGAGAACTGCAGGCCGCGGTACTCGCCCTCGAACACCGCGCCGAGGATGTAGCCGACATCGCGGTCGGCGATCCGCGCGAACACCGTCCGCTGCTGACCGCGCGCGCACAGCCGCGGCATCATCGCGCCGTAGAACGCGCGCATCGGTCCCGCCGAGATCCCGACGCCGTCGCGCGACTTCCAGCTTCGCTGCTCGATCGTCTGGATGCGTTCGTAGAGCGCGGCTGCGGTGGCCTCGGTGCCGCGAACCGCCTCGAACGTCACGTCGGCCGTGGCCGCCGCGCGCAGGCTCTTGCGGATCGACTTGCGAAGCTCGCGCGAGCGCCGCGCCAGGAAGCCATCGAGCCCGCCCTCGAGGCTCGCGACGTGGCGCGCGGTCGGAGTCCCGCGCCGGCGCTCCCAGCGCGGTGGCAACGCGTGGTCGAGCGCGCGGCGGTGCGGACCGTCCGCGGTGATCCCCGAGATGATCGCGAGTTGCCAGTCACGCCGGGCCGCAAGCACCGCGACGACCTCGCCGACCAGCGCCTGCGGATCGCGGCCGATCAGCGGCGACGCGAGGCCCCACGCGAGCTCGATCGGCTCGACGTAGGGGAAGCCCGCAGGGTGCACGCCGCGCATCGCCGCGAAGTAGCCGTGCTGGCCGCGAAACGAGAAGTCCGAGCGCGGTGGCATCAGCGCCGCGGCCGCCGACAGGACCCAGGCAGAAGTCGAACAAAACCTGTCGATCGCAGGGGTGGCGGCTACCTCGCGATCGAAGTCGTCGGCGCACGCCGCGAGGTCGACCAGGTCCACGCCGGCATCGTAGCGCACGCCGCCTCGGGCAAGCGTCAGTGTGGTCGGCTCGCCACACCGCAGCCAGAGGTTGGCATGATTGGAGAGCGACCGACGGCTGTCCTCGTCGAGAACCGCCGCGGCACAGCGATTGCTGAGATACTCGACCCATGCGGGTTGATCTTCGGCGGACGTGTACGACGGTGCTCGCGGCGACGCTCCTCGTCGGTGGTGGCGGATGCGTGTCGAATAGCTACCGGATCCCGAGTGGTGATCTCCAGCGGCTCAGCCAGTCCCCGCCCGAGCAGCGGGCACAGCGCGTGCGCGTGATCCAGGAGATCAACGAGTCGAGCGCGCCGCCCGCCGAGCGCGTCGATGGCGACACCCAGATCGTGATCATGCCGAGCATCCACATCAGCACGCCGGTGCGCCTCGGCAGTGGCGGTGGTCGAGGTGGCGGCGTGTCGGGCGGCAAGATCGGCGGCGCCGGCAATGACGGCAAGGCCGCCGCGGTCGTGTTCCTCGTCGTCGCGGCGACGGCGCTCGTGATGGTCGCGGCCGTCGAGGGCTCGCGATTCGACGGCTGGGCGCGGCTGCATCCGATGCACCCCGTCCACCTGTTCGGTCGCGACGGCACCTACCAGGTCCGCCCGCTTGCCTGGATCGATCCGGCGACTGCCGCGTGGACCGACAAGGCGATCGTGCGCCCCGCCGAGGGACCGTGGCTGTCGCTCGATCGCGCACCGCTCACCCGGACCGGCTGGGGCTACGGCATGTTCGGCGGCTCGGGCTCGCTGCGTTCGGTCAACGGCGAGAAGGAGCTCGGGCCCGCGTTCAGCGTGCAGGCCGGCTATCACCCGACCAAGGAGTTCGGCGTCCTCGCGAACGTGTTCTTCGGCTGGCGCGACAACGTCGTCGGCGAGACGCTGTTCGAGTCGCGCTACACGCTCGAGCTGCAGGCGATGCCCGTGGTCGCGGGCCCGTTCCACATGGGCCTCTACGGCGGCGCTGGGATCGCGTATCGCTACGAGGATGGTACCAAGCTGCGCAACACGAACGACCCCGGCTCGAGCGCGCTCACCGGTGGCGCGATGGTGCAGCTCGAGCTCCACACGCGGATCGCGCTGACCGGCCGGTTCGGGCTCGCGCGCGCGCACGGCGAACGGATGTCCGACATCCTCGTCGGCCTCAGCGTGTACTGATCACTTCTGGTACTTCGCCTTCCACGCGTCGTAGGGCATCCCGTAGATCGCCTCGCGGGCGTCCGGATCACCGAGCTCGACGCCGCGCTCGATCGCGGCCGCGCGGTACCACTTCGACAAACAATTGCGGCAGAACCCCGCGAGGTTCATGACGTCGACGTTCTGGACGTCCGTGCGCTCCTGGAAATGCTGGACGAGGCGGCGGAAGGCCGCAGCCTCGATTTCGACGCGGGTCTGCTCGGGAATCTCGGTCGCCATGACGCGTGTGTAGCGCATCTTTCCCGCCGACGCGTGCTATGTCACGAGCCGTGGAAAGTCCGGACGTCGAGCGTAGCCAGGCCCCGGCGGCCACGGAAGCCCCGCTGCCGGACTCGGTGACCGAGCTCGTCCACGACGGCGTCACGTACTACATCGTCGGCACCGCGCACGTCTCGCAGCGCTCGGTCGAGGAGGTCCGCGCCGTGATCGAGCGGGTCAAGCCCGACGTCGTGTGCGTCGAGCTCGACAAGACCCGCTTCGACGCGCTCACCAAGGACAGCGCGTTTCGCGACCTCGACGTCTTCAAGGTCGTTCGCGAGGGCCGCACGCTCTACCTGCTCGCGCACCTCGCGCTCGCGTCGTACCAGCGGCGGATCGGCGCGAGCCTCGGCGTCAAGCCAGGTGCAGAGCTGCTCGCCGCGGTCCAGGCGGCCAAGGAGCTGGGCATCCCGGTGGAGCTGATCGATCGCGACATCAACATCACGCTGAAGCGGACGTGGTCGAATCTCGGGCTGTGGAAGCGGTCGATGCTGCTGTCGTCGCTCGTCGTCGGTTGGGACGACGACAAGGGTGAGCCGGTGACCGCGCGCTCGGTCGAGGATCTCAAGGAAGCCAAGGCGCTGTCCGAGATGCTGAGCGAGCTCGGTCGCGCGGTGCCGCAGATCAAGGGGCCGCTGATCGACGAGCGCGATCAGTACATGGCCTCGAAGTCCATCGACATCGGGACCGGCAAGCGGCGCATCGTCGCGGTCGTCGGTGCCGCGCACGTCCCCGGCATGAAGGCAAACTGGGGTCAGCCCATCGACCGCGCCGCACTCGACAGGCTGCCGCCGCCATCGCTGGTGTGGCGCGCGATCAAGTGGCTCGTCCCGATCCTGTTCCTCGCCGCGATCGTGTGGGGCTGGCAGCGCTCGGATGCGACGAGCTTCACCGAGATGATGCTCGCGTGGATCCTGCCGACCTCGATCGGCGCCGGCGTGCTCACGCTGCTTGCCGGCGGTTCGATCCTGTCGGTGCTGGCCGCGCTCGTCGTCGCGCCGGTCGCCGCGATCCATCCGTTGCTCGGCACCGGCATGGTCGTCGGGGTCGTCGAGGCCTGGCGCCGGCGCCCCAACGTCGCCGATTGCGAGCGGCTCCCCGAGGATATCCAGTCGATGCGCGGGTTCTGGCGGAACCCGGTCACCCGGATCCTGCTGATCGCGGTCGCATCCGGGATCGGGACGGCGGTCGGGTTCTGGGTCGGCGTCGGCTGGGTCGCCTCGATGCTGTGATCTCCGCCGCGCTCGGGGTTCGTGTTCACCCGACCGCCACGATCTCGAGACCTTTTTGGAATCCGTTCGGGATAAGGTCCGACCACGATGACGATGCGACGGCGCGACGCGCTGAAGACGATGGGTGGGCTCGCGGCGGCGGCGGGCATGGCGAAGCTCCTGCCGGGGTGCGGTGGCAATGACGGTGATGACGGCCCGGTGGGCATCACCACATATGTCTTCCTCATGCTCGAGAACCGGACGTACGACCACGTGTTCGGGGCGCGCGCGCTGCAAGGGCTCGGTGGTGATGGCCTGCGCGCCGACCTCACGAACCCCGACCTCGCGAACCGGCCGATCGCGCCGTACAACCCGAGCGACCTCGAGATGTGCGTTCCCGCTGATCCCCCGCACGGCTGGGATGCCTCGCACCTGCAGTGGAACAACGGCGCGATGGACGGCTTCGTCAAGCAGCACCAGGCCGAGCACCCGGGTCTGATCGATCCGATGCAGTACCTGCTGCGCGCGCAGCAGCCGGTCAGCTGGGCGCTCGCCGACGCGTACACGACGTGCGATCGGTGGTTCGCATCGGTGATGGGCCCGACCCTGCCGAACCGCGCCTACTGGCACACGGCGACGTCGTTCGGGCTCGCCAACAACAACGAGATCCTCGACAAGTTCAGCGGCGGCGTGCCGGTACCGACGATCTACAACCGCCTCGTCGACAAGGGTGTCGACTGGGCCTACTACTTCGGCTCGCTCGCGGTGGTCTCGCTGCTCGGCAACCCCGGGCCGTACCAGCTCGATCTCGGACCGAACGATGGCACCGGTCGAGTCCGCCGGTTCGGCGATGCCAAGCAGGGATCGGGGCAGTTCTTCAAGGACGCCGCTGCTGGCACGTTGCCGCCCGTCGTCTACATCGATCCATCGTTCTTCGAGAACGACGACCACCCGCCGGTGCATCCCATCCTCGGCCAGGAGCTGATCGCGTCGATCTACACCGCGCTCGCGAATTCGCCGCAGTGGAAGAACTGCATGCTCGTCGTCACCTACGACGAGCACGGCGGCTTCTACGATCACGTCGCGCCGCCGCAGACCACCGACGACACGCTCGAGAAGTACGGCGTCGATGGCTTCCAGCAGCTGGGCTTCCGCGTCCCGACGATGGTGGTCGGTCCGTACGTGAAGCAGAACCACGTCAGCTCGGTCACGTACGATCACACGTCGGCGCTCAAGCACCTGCAGACGAGCTTCGGGCTCGAGACGATCAACCCGCGGATGGACGCCGCGAACGACCTGATGGACTGCATCGATCTCGACCGCCTCGCGGCCGGTGATCCCGCCCCGCCCGTCCAGATCCCGCTGGTCGACCGGTTCGCGTGGCCGACCACCGATATGCGCTGCATGTCCGAGGGTGGCTTCCGGCTGGACCCGATCAGCCAGTGGGCTGACGCTCATCCCAGGGGATTTGCACCGGAGTTCGATATTCGTGCCGAGACCCAGGGCCAGAAGACAATCTACGAGTTCCTGCGCACCCACCGGGAGCGCCAGCGCTAGAGCCCCAGAAGTCCGTGCGACAGCCGACGTCGCATGTGGCCGAGATGATTTGACCTTGCAGTGATCCACCCGGTGGGTCAGAGTCGTACTCGTACACACAGCCCCCAGGAGTCCCCGTGAAGAAGCTCGCGATCGCTCTGTTCTCCACCGTCGCCCTCGCTGCCCCCGCGTACGCCTGCCCGTCCAGTGATGGGGCGGAGTCGACGGAGCACGCACCGAAGACCGCGGAGAAGACCAAGACCGAGGACAAGGCGAAGACCGCGCCGGCGAAGGAAGCCGACAAGTCGAAGGCCCCCGACAAGACGGCGAAGCCGACCGAGAAGAAGCCCGAGAAGGTCTCGAGCAAGTAACTCGATCCCTCGGAAGCACGAAGGCGGCGAGCTTGCTCGCTGCCTTTGTTGTTTTCGGTTGTTCGGATCTTGGCGCGTGGTCGATGGCGTCAGACCAGGACGTCGAGCAGCTGCGCGCGCGTCAGGTAGCCCTCGAGGACGGCGGCGTAGTCGTCGATCAGCAGGTCGAGCTCGATCGTCAGGCGATTGCCCGACACCCGGTGGACACGGCCGGAGATCGGGATCTCGGAGCCGGCGAGCGCGAGCACGCCGGTCAGCCAGCTACCCGCGGCCGGCGGCGACGGGACATCGCGCAGCGACACGTGGGTGCGCGAGATATCGGCGACCGCCACGGGCCCGGCATCGAGGCGAACCTGGGCTGCGAGCGAGGCCGGCGGCTCGACGCGATAGTTCACGCGGCGGTTGTGGGTGATCAGCTTGTCGAGGGTGTCGTGAACCGGCGCCGACAGCGGCGTCTCGACGGTCTCGAGCACGAGCTCGCGGAGCCGCTTGAGCTCCTTTTGCGTCGTGATCAAGTTGCGGCGCATGTCCGCCATGCGCGACTGATCGCGGTGCACCTTGTCGGCGACCACGCCGAGCAGGTTGACGAGGAACCGCACACCGAGCTCCTGGTTCGACGCGAAGAACGTCTGGATCGTGCGCGCGGGGAGCGACCACACCGTCGAGCCGGGCGTCACGACCGCGCGGGTCGAGCGTGGCAGGCCGGTCAGCGCACCGAGCTCGCCGATCAGCGCCGGCGGGTGCAGCCGGAACAGATCGTCATCGGGCCGATCGAGCACGACCTCGCCCTCGGTCAGCAGATAGAGCTCGGTCGCCTGCTCGCCGACCTCGAACAGCGCCTTCTGCGGATCGATCTCGACCCGCGAAAACAGCCCGCCGAGCGAGGCAAGCTCGTCATCGCCGAACCCGTGAAACAGCGGGATGGTGCGCAACTCGCCGGCCCTGGGTCCCATGCCTCGGACCATAACCCACGTCCGGTGTACCGTGCGGCAATGCGGTGCGTGAGTGTTCTCGTGGTGGTCGCGTGCGGCCGCGGCGGGCCACCTAAAGAATCCCCAAAGATCGAGGTCGCACGCGACGCGGCGGTGGTCGCACTTCCGGATGCAGGCCCCGCCCTGCCCGCGCACCAGGCCTACGCCAACCTCGGCGACGCGATCGCCGCGATCGTCCCGCCGACCACCCGCGTCATCGGGTTCGGCGAGCTCCACGCGCGGGTCGATCGCGCCGCGGTGCGGTCCTCGCTGTCACACTTCACCGAGGCGCTCCCAGCGTTCGGAGCCCGGATCTCGGACCTCGTCGTCGAGACCTGGATCATCGATCCGAAATGCGGCGCCAAGGCGGTGAAGGCGACCGCGAAGGTCGAGGCGACCGTGAAGCGACCGGAGGCGACGAAGTCCGAGATCGCGCAGCTCGCGGACGCCGCGCGCGCGGCGAAGATCCAGCCGCACGCGATGACGCTCGCCTGCAAGGACTACGCGACGATCGCACCCGAGAACGGCGAGCCCGATCCGATCGCGATGCTCACGCTGACCACCCGCGAGCTGAGCCGCGTCGTCATGAGCGCGGTCAAGTACCGCGACAAGCAGGCGGACCATCGCCCGCTGATCGCGCTCTACGGCGGCGCGCTACACAACGATCGGTTTCCCGCAGCAGCGGTCGCCGAGTGGAGCTACGCCGACAGCGTGGACCTCGCGACCGACGGCGCGTACCTCGAGATCGATCTGATCGTCCCCGAGCTCGCCGAGGGTGACAGCGTCTCGCAGAAGCAGCCGTGGTTCCCGCTCGTCGCCGATGCCCGGCAGGTGCTGGTGTGGCAGCGCGGCGAGCGATCGTACGTCGTGATCCTGCCGCGGGCGTGAGCTCGGCGATCGCGGTGCAGTTGGCCGAGGCTCGCGTTCGAACCCACGCTTGCTACAACGTCAACATGCGGACCGTCGAGTACGAAACAACTCCCGCCGATCTGCGAAACCTGTTGAGCGGTGAGGGCGGCGTGGACCTCGAGCGAATTGCCGAGAACGGCACGCAGGTCGCGATGCGGATCGTTGGTGTGCAGCCGGGGACCACGGCCGCGCGGCTCGGTGCGCAGAACGGCGACACCATCGAATCGATCAACGACATGCCGCTCGTCAGCATCGCGGCGGCCTATCAGGCGGGCGACGCGGCGGCCAAGGAGGATCGCATCGTGATCAAAGGCAAGCGCGCGGGCGAGCCGTACACGACGGTGCTCACGATGAAGCGCTGATCGCTCACGCCTGCGCGGAATCCGGCGAGGATTTCGAACCGCGCGTAGACGTCGCTACATGTCTCGACGTGCTCGGCCTGGCCGGCGAGACGATCGCGGATACCCAGCTCGCGGTTCAAGCGAGCGCAGCCGGCGCAGTCTGCGAGGTCGGGCTGTGGGCGTGGCCGCGGCACCCGAACTACTTCTTCGAGTGGTGCGTGTGGTTAGGGTATGCGGTGTATGGGTTGGCGTTCGCGCCGTGGGGACTGATCGCGCTAGTTCCGCAGGCGATCTTGCTCTGCTCGATCCTGTTCGTCACGGGCATTCCACCGACGGAGATGCAGTCGATCAGGAGTCGCGGTGACGCGTATCGTGCGTATCAGAAGCGCGTGAGCAGGTTCGTTCCGTGGCCACCGAAATCGCGCGGCAGCGACGCGTAGCGGATCTCCGACATCGCCGTTCTACCCCGGTTCTACCCCGACTTGTCGGAGGCCTGTTGTAGGCTCAGTGTCATGATCAAGGTGCGCGTGGCGGAGGATGGGACGAAATCGTTCCAGGTTTACGAGCGCGCCCGGGTCCGCGAGAAGAGCATCAAGGTCTACGTCGGATCGTTCTCATCGCGACGCGACGCCGAGTTCGCGGCCCAGCAGCACCGGGTCACGCAGCGCGGGATCAAGGCCGGCGAGCTCCCTGCCGCCGTGGACCACAAGCGCACCCTCGGCGATGCGCTCGACTTGTGGCTCCGGGCGATCAAGGACCAGCGCTCGCACGACGAGTACGAGAGCCGGATGCGCCTCTACGTGCGCCCGGAGTTCGACAGCACCCCGCTCGTGAAGATCACGAAGGCGAAGCTGATCGATCTGCGCAGGTCACTCAAGGAGCGCGAGGAGCCCATCGGCAACGCGACGATCAACACGCTGTTCGCCTCGCTGTCCGCGGCCTACAGCTACTTCATCGAGCAGGGGTGGTGCTCCGAGAACCCGCTCAAGTTCATCCGCGACCTCGAGGTCGCCGAGCGTCCGTTCGTATGGCTCCAGTCCGGCGGCGAAGTTCAGAAGCTCCTGCACGAGTGCAACGACAACATCCGGACGCTCGTAGCCGTGCTGGTCGGCACCGGCATGCGGCTCGACGAGGCCCTGCACTTGATGTGGGTCGACGTCGATTTACAGCACCGCGTGATCCACGTGCATCGCGGACGCCGTGGAGCCCCAAAGTCGGGCCGCCTCCGCCACGTCCCGATCTTCGACTCGGTGCTCACCGTGCTCCGCGAGATGAAGCTCGCTAAGGGCGAGAACACCCTGCTCTGGCCCGGCGCGAAGCGCGACAAGTTCGACGAGCAGCTGCCACGCAACAAGACGAGCGTGTTCCGTCCGTTCAAGGCGGCGGTATTGCGCGCCAAGCTGCCCAAGAAGTTCCGCCTTCACGACCTGCGGCACACCTTCGCCGGCCTGTTCCTCGCGTCCGGGGGCGACATCTTCAAGCTGTCCAAGATCCTCGGCCACTCCAGCGTCGCCATCACGCAGCAGGTCTACGCGCACCTTCACCCGGACGCATTCGCCGAGGACTACAGCCGGGTTGCCTTCGCAATGCCGGAGAAGACCGGCGTCGTCTTGAAGCTCCAAGGATAGTAAGACTCGATGACCGGAACGATCTGCATCTACTGCAAGGCGGAGCTGACCCCGTCCACGCGGTGGGCGCACGTGTGGCCTGCGTCGATGGGCGGTCGACTCAAGTCTCGAAAGGTCTGCTGCGACAAGTGCAACAACGCGACCGGGCCGGTCGAAGACCAGCTGCGCGAGTCCTTGGGCCACACGTTTGCATCCGTCGGCGCGACCAACGACGAGCGCGATCCGTTCGAGGTCGCGATCGATTTCGAAGGACACGAGTTTGTCCTCAGCAATGGCAACGCGCTGCTGGAGGTAAGCGGTCGGCGCTTCGATCGCGAGGCCAAACAGATCATCGTGCCGTTGCCAGCGGGGTTCGAGAATCAGGTTGAAGTTCTCGCCAAGGCGCTCCACAGCGCTGGCAAAGGTCCCGAGGCGGCGTCCACTCTCGGCCTGACGCCTGGCGATCCTGAGCCCGTCCTCCCCATCGGTGCTACACGTCACGATCACGACCTCAAGGTCGGTGGCTCGATCGAGCACAAGCGTGTCTTCGCAAAGCTCGCCCTCGAGTTGCTCGCTCACCGCCGCCACGACCTCGCGACGCGGGGTGAGCTATCGGAAGCGCGTCGTTTCGCTCGTCATGGGACAGGGACCGTTCAGAGCAAACCGGACACAAGATCGGAAGGTTCGGGACTTCTCAGCGGCCTCACGCTGCCCGAGGTCTACAACGCGATCGAGGTGTGGTCTTCGGGGCGCTCCGTTTTCTTTCGCGTGGTCTTCCTCGGGCCGCTGGTGTTCACGGGAACACTGACCACCGAGTGGGCCGGCGATCCATTTCGCGCCGCGTACGCATTCGATGCTCGCAACCCTGCGCGCGCCATCGCCAATCACTTCGAAGATCGGGACGGTCCAAACCTCGCCATCTGGTTCGTCGGAATGGTCGAAGAGACAGTGGAGACAGCCGTCGCCGCGCTGGAAGCGATCAGCCTCCGACTCGCCCAAGCAGCCCCCCGCGTGGAGCGCGAAACGCCGCCCGATCTCGAACAGCTGCGAGTTGCCGTCGCGGCACGACTCGCCGAGATGCAGACCAAACGCAAGTGATAGCTGGGGGCAGTCGCCCTGACCGTGCAGCATTGTCCGTGTCGGCACGACGTGCTCGTATCGGAGCATGGATGTATCCCCGTCCCGAGTTCGCGAGATTCTCCTCGAGACCGTCCGTGACCACGCCGACGGTGGGCACTCGCTGCAATCGAGCTCGCTTCTCAGCGAAGCCCGTCAGCGCCTCCGCAAGGAGGGCAGTTCGTGGGACGGCGAGGCCTTGATGACCCTGTGGGGCGACCTCTTCAACCAAGGCGTGATCGGTTGGGGCTCGAACGTAGATAACCCGAGCCCACCGTTCATCCACCTGACCAAACGCGGGCGGACGACGCTTGCCGGGCTAAGTCGAGATCCGGCGAATCCTGACGGATACCGAGCCAACCTGGACGCGACGACGATACTCAGTCCGATCGCCGCGTCCTACATCGCAGAAGCGCTCGCCACCTACAACGCGGCCTGTTACAAGGCGACAGCTGTCATGGTCGGGTGCGCTGCCGAGAGCATGGTGCTCGACCTACGCGACTGCGTCGTCGCACGAGTCACGTCGCTATCGCGCACGCCTCACGCGAACCTCGGATCGTGGAAGGCCCTCACAATCCTGCGGGCCGTCCAAGTGGAGATCGATAGCCACAAGAGCGCAATGCCTCACGCTCTCCGAGAAGCGTTCGAGAGCTACTGGCCGGCTTTTACCCAGCAGCTACGGGCGGCTCGGAACGACGCAGGCCACCCCTCAGCGATCGATCCGGTGCGACCCGAGATCGTGCATGCCTCGTTGCTCATTTTCCCGGAGCTTGCTCGTCTCGCGAAGCAGCTCATGGAGTGGGTATCGACGGTGATGCCGTAGGAGGATGCCGAGCGAGGGCCGGCGATTCGATTCGAGAACCTACCGCGCTTACAAGGTCGGCGCTCAGCTAGCACACATCGCGCGAGTTCGGACAACGACGACGCGGTGGCGCAGTCCGATGGATGCTGACTAGGCCACACGAGCCTGCACGCGTCGAAGCGCATCCGGCGTGCTGTACAAGAAGCTCTGCGGCGGCACCGCTCCTTGATGCAGAGCGCCGAGCGCCAGGGGCCGAGCTAGTCGCTGCGGTCGGCGCACCTTGACGGCCACGCCCGTTTTCTTGCCCCGGTAGTAGGCGAAGAACGCGGCCCGCTCGATGCCCGCGACCTCTCGGTAGAGGCGCCACAACGCGGCCGGCGAGCGTTCCTCGATCTCCGAGACCTCGACGTAGCCGATGATCTGCTGGATCGGCGAGGTCGCGTACAGCAGCACGTGCGTAATCTCGCGCTTGAAGCCGACCTTGCGGAACTCCACCTGCTTGGAGCCATCGAGGATCGCGTTCGCGAACCGCGGATGGATCGAGATCAGGGCGACGGCGCCAAGCGAGCCACTAGCCACGGCAATCCCTCTTGTCGTGCGCGCACGATCGTCTGTGGTGGGCCGGCCACGACGTTGGCCGCCCTGAGGTCGTTGTATGGGATCTCGGGGAACTCATGGAGAACCTGGCGGAATCGGATCGCAAGCACGTCCCGCTCCCCGGTGGCCATCGCCCGGATGTCCGCCATCGAGTATACGGTGCGGCGCGCAACGAACTGCTGGATCCTCTCCGGGTCAGCGGACGCGATCCAGTTTTCGACTACGCCGAGGGTGCGGATCCCCTGCGAGTCGGTCGAGCGGTAGAACGCGAGAACGTCCCCGGGCTGGATCGTGCGTTGTGGCGCACGGCATAGATACGCCTTGCGAATCGCGTTCCCCGACGGCTGGGAACCGCTGAACAACGCCGCCTGCTCCTGGCGTTCGGGAAACAGGATCTGCTCGAAGCGTGGCTGGATCGGAACGATCCATACGTTCGCGCACGCCCAGGACCAGCGGCACGGCCCGAACCGGACCGCGTAATCGAGTGGTGCGATCTCTGGCCCGATTCTCAATTGCGCAGGCTTCGTCATCACGAGCTCGCCGAGCTTCGTTCGCTCGGCCGACTGCTCGAACCCGAACTCGCGCAGCAATGCGATCAGCCACTCGTGCTTCTCGAATACGGTGACGTAGATCCAGTCAAATGTGTTCTCGTGCGCGTAGACGAAGATTGTCTTGAGCATCAGCTCGCCGAACCGCGCACCGAGGCGGGATTCGCTGACCTTGAGCGAGCAGACTTTCAGGACCCTGCCCGTCATCCCGTGACCCACGTCGCGCTCAGCCTTGGCAATGCACACGGCTGCCAAGCCGCCATCACTATCGATCACCCAGGTCGGCCGGTCATCGAGTTTGCACCTTCGCAGCCAGCCGTCGAAGTCTGGATAGTCGGCGCGAAAACTCGCGAAGATCGGATCGTTGTGATCAAGCGCGTGTGCCTTGATGGACCGAACGGCTGGCGGCGGCACTGGCGTCGTTGGAAAAAGCGCACGCAGCATCATCAGCGCGTCGGCGGTCGTGAGCACGCGGTCTTCGATTTTAAGGCGAGCTGCACGCGTATGAATCGCGTTGTCCTGCGTGATCACGTAGTCGACGGCGTTGCGAGCAACTGCAACGAGCAGGTGGTTATCGACCCAGTCGTTCGCTCCCTCCGCGGCGACACCGAGCACCGCCTCCTCCGCTGCCGTGATAGGTGGTGCCCCATCGAGAATGGGGTATTTCCGCAGGACGTACTCGCGATGCGCCCGGCGCTGGTGATTGCCGTCGCGTGCGATATCCGCGAGGACGTACGGGTGCACCACGATCGTGTTGCCGGACTGCTGGATCATCCGCGCCACCTCAGCGGCCTCGCGCGCGCCTGGTTCGATCGTCGTGTCGCTCGTTGGTTCGAGCGAGATCAGGATGTTGGTATCGATCAGAAACTTCATCGCGCCCAGCGCCGCCCTGCGGGCGATGTCATTTCTCGCCCCGAGATGACTCGGTCCGCTCGGCGAGCGAGTCCAGGACCTGCTCAAAGATCGCGTCACCGCCCCACGCACTCGATGCGGCCCAGGCGAGCTTCCTCCTTTCCTCGTGAGTGAGCTCGACCTTGGCCTTGTAGGAGATGTCGTGCTCCGGCTCCGCCCATGCGTGCATGAACAGGGTCCGAACCTGCATCTCGAAGGTCGTTGGTTTGGCGTCCAGGCCAGCCCATCCTGGAGGTACGAGGTGTGGGGGGATGATGAACACGAAGTGCTGCGACTCGTACGCGAATGCGTCGTGCCGAAGCGGCTGTTTTCGCACTTGCTCGGCACGATTGAAGGCCACGTTGAGCTTGTCGCTGATGACGTCGATGTCTCGACGGAAGAACACGAGCACTCGGCCAGCTACCTGATCTTCGATGTCCTCAAAGGGTAGCTCATACTTGCGCGTCCCCGTCTCGTCGAGCGCGTGCGCCTTCTTGGCGAAGCTCTTGGCATCCTTCGCTCGGAAGTACACGCGATCGACGTGATCAACGCCGCGAAGAACGACGTCACGCACGTGAGCCTCGACGTTCTCGGCAAGGCGCTGGAGAAGCAAATAGCGCCGCGCGAACATTGAAGCCGTTAGTTCAAGCTCGGCTTCTGTCGTCATCGCCTTGAACGCCTTCCTCGATCGGCATTGCCGCCCGGCTTCTCTGCCGCGCGGGCTCCACGCCTATCGCGCGCGACTCGTTCCTTCTCCACTGTTCCGCGGTAGCTCACGACCCGCGATTGCCCGCGCTTCTCGATCTCCACCGACTTTCCCATCGCCTCTGCTGGAGCCGAGATGACGACACCATCAAGCCCCGTGATCACGTAGCGCGCAAGGCTCTCTTGCATGACGGCGCGATCCACGGCGAAGACGGCGCCATTCAGCTCGTCGTTGTTCGTTCCGAAGTACGCCTTGTGCACCGACTCCGGTAACTCGTTCTCGGCGAACCGATCTAAGGACGTACTTCTGACCGTACCTGCCCGCGCCTTGAGCATGGCGGCCGAAACGGCATCGCGATCATCGGCCGGCGACGTCTCGAAAGCGCGCTGGAGAGCGGCAGCGAGATGGCGACTACCAGCCTGTGAGTCAATGCGCGGCCGGGCAGCGAGGAAGGTCCGGATCCAGAAGTCGGCGGTGGACTTGTGCGCCGAGGCCAACTGGAAGTCGAGAATCTCGGCGGACAGAAACTGCGTTCTCGAACTGTGACCTTCAAGCCGCGCGAGCTTCCGCAGGTGCGACCCCGTCGAGAACGCATCGCGCAGAACGTTGATCAACACGTCCTCGCCGCCACGACCAAGCTGAACGACGTCCTCACGTGGAAGCACCACGAGCGAGACGCGACGCTTGGGTGTGTCGTCTTCAACGACAACCACCAGCAGTGCCGCGTGCGAACGCTTGTCCATCGTCTGAGCCAGCCGCGAGGCGAGCCGTGCTGCGGCAGCACTCGGCGTCTTAGTCGCACCGAACGCTACCTGAAGGACATCATCGCGGACGACGTTGGACCGCGAGGCGTCAAGTTCGAAATCCACTGTCGTTCGGACGCCACGCGCGACCTTGTCGAACGCGGCCTGGATGACCTCACGCAGGGGTTGCGTGATCGCAACCGGGCCGCCTTCAGGTTCGGTCCGCGCCTCCTCGTCGACGCCACGTTGGGGTGTGACCGTGAAAGCGTAGACTCGTTGGAGAGTGAACACGGCCACCTCAGCGTACCCGATGCCACTGACACCCACCGGCGTTTCTCGAGACGTCGCTTAGCCTACCGTCGCTCATGTGCCCGCCCAGTCTGCGGCAAGCATCTCGGCCTGCCTGAGTACGGTCTCGACCGCCTTCTCCGTCTTGTCCGGCGGGTAGCCGTGCTTCTTGAGCTGTCGGCGAACGAGTGTTCGCAGCTTGGCGCGCACGGTCTCTTTCACCGTCCAGTCGAGCGTGACCGAGTTCCGGATCGTCTGCGTCAGCTCGCGCGCGATCTTGGTGAGCACCTTGTCGCCGAGGACGGCCACGGCGGAATCGTTCGTTTCGAGCGCGTCGTAGAACGCCAGCTCGTCCTCGCTCAGGTTGAGCTGCACGCCGCGCTTGCTCGCAGACTGCACGTCCTTGGCGAGTCCGATCAGCTCTTCGATCACCTGAACAGTCTCGATCGCGCGGTTCCGATAGCGAAGGATCGTCTTCTCCAGCTTGTCGGAGAACGCCTCGGACTGGACGAGGTTCTTCTTGCGCCGCACCTGGATGTCATCGTTGAGCAGCTTCTTGAGCAGCTCGACCGCCAGGTGCTTCTGCGGCAGGTCCTTGATCTCGGCGAGGAAGTCCTCCGAGAGGATCGAGACGTCCGGCTTCTTGAGGCCGGCGGCCTCGAACACATCGATCACACGATCGGCGACGAGCGCCTTCGAGACGATCTGACGGATCGCCGTCTCGACCTCGATCCGAGAGCGCCCAGCGGTTGAGACCGAGGACTTGAGCACTGCGGCCTTGATCGTCTGGAAGAACGCCACCTCGTCACGCGCGATCATCGCCTCGTCGCTGCCGAGCGCGAGGCCGAACGCCTTCTCCAGTGCAGCCACCAGATCGACGATGCGGTCGCGTCCGTCCTCGCTGGCGTAGACGTGTTCCAGCGCGTGCGGGATGATCATCAGCCGCTCGAACCGGTTCCCGTGGAGGAACTTTCCGTAGTCGAAGCCATGGAAGAAGTCGCGGCAGGCTTCGAGCTTCTCCAGCATGATGGCGATGGCCTCGGCTTGGCTGACCGCCGTCTCGCCCTTGCCGCCTGCCTGCGTGTACGTGGCGAGCGCCTTTCGAAGGTTGTCGGCGAGGCCGAGGTAGTCGACGACGAGGCCGCCGGGCTTGTCGCCCCACACGCGGTTGACGCGTGCAATCGCCTGCATGAGCCCGTGGCCCTGCATCGGCTTGTCGACGTAAAGGGTGTGCATCGAGGGCGCGTCGAACCCGGTGAGCCACATGTCGCGCACGATCACGAGCTTCAGCGGGTCGTTCGCATCGCGGAACCGATCGGCGAGCTTCTCGAGCCGCGTCTTGCTGCGGATGTGCGGCTGCCACTCGAGCGGGTCGGCGGCCGAGCCGGTCATGATGACCTTCATTTGCCCGCCGAGGTCTTCGGGCGAGTCGCTGCTCGGCGCGGTCGGGTCGGGCTTGCCCCACTTGGCAGCGCCCTCCGCTGCGCGCGCGGCGGGTGCAGCCACGACCGCGACAGGCTGCGCGGGTGGCGATGCGTCGTCGTCATCCGGCTCGGAGCTTGCGGCCCACGCCGGGCGGAGCGCCTTGATCGCGTTGTACATGGCGACGCAGATCCGCCGCGACATGCACACGATCATCGCCTTGCCCTTCATGCCTTCGAGGCGGCGCTCCAGGTGCTGCACGATGTCCTCGGCGATGACCGTCACCCGCTTCTCGTCGCCCACGACCGCCTCGAGCGCGGCCCACCGGGACTTGAGCTTCTCTTTGCGGGCGTCCTCCTCCTGCTCGGTGATCTCCTCGAACTCGTCGTCGATCACGGCGCGCTGGTCAGCGTCGAGCGACAGCTTCGCGAGCCGGCTCTCGTAGTAGATGGGGACCGTGGCGCCGTCCTCGACCGCGCGTTGAATGTCGTAGACGGAGATGTAGTCGCCGAACACCGCGCGCGTGTTCTTGTCGGTCAGCTCGATCGGTGTTCCGGTAAAGCCGATGAACGACGCGTTCGGGAGCGCGTCGCGCATGTGCTGGGCGAACCCAGGGACGAGGTAGCCGCCGTCCTTGTCCTTCACGAGCTTCGCCTTGAAGCCGTACTGACTACGGTGCGCCTCGTCGGCGATCACCACGATGTTGCGGCGAGGCGACAGCTCGGGGAACTTTTCGCCCTTCTCCTCGGGCAAGAACTTCTGAATCGTCGTGAACACGACACCACCCGACGCGACTGCCAGCAACTCGTGCAGGTGGTCGCGATCGCGCGCCTGCACGGGCGTGTTGCGGAGCAGCTCGGCGCAGCGCGCGAACGTGCCGAACAGCTGATCATCGAGGTCGTTGCGGTCGGTGATGACCACAATCGTCGGGTTCTCCATCGCCGGCTCATCAACCACGCGCGCGGCGTAGAACGCCATCGTGAGCGACTTGCCCGAGCCCTGTGTGTGCCAGACGACACCGACCTTGCGATCGCCGCTCGGCCGGGTCGCCCGCACGGTCTGGTTGATCGCCTCGCGGACGGCGCCGACCTGGTGATACGCGGCGAGCTTCTTCACCGTTCCGTTCTTGTCGTCCTCGAACACGATGAAGCTCTTGAGCAACTCCAAGAGGCGGCGCTTATCGAAGATACCGTCGATCAGCGTCTTCTGTTCGAGCACGGTCTTTGGCGCTACCTCCTGGCCATCGACCGTGCGCCATGGTGCGTAGCGCTCCCAGGGCGCGGTGAACGTACCGACGCGTGCGGCAAAGCCGTCGGAGAGCACCACCAGCTCGTTGAATACGAACAGCGATGGAATCTGCTGCTTGTAGGTTTGGATCTGTTGGTAGGCGTCCTGGATCGTCGCGGTCTCATTCGCGAGGTTCTTCAGCTCGAACAGAACGAGCGGCAGGCCATTGACGAACAAGATGACGTCGGGTCGCCGGTTGTGGTGACCCTCGACGATTGTGAACTGGTTGACTGCGAGCCAGTCGTTCTCGTCCGCGTCGTCGAAATCGACGAGCTGAAGTCGCGGATGCAGTACCTCGCCTTTGTCGCCCGCTATTTCGACCTCAACGCCGTCGCGGAGCATCCGGTGGAACGTGCGGTTGTTCTGGAGTAGTGATACGCCGTCGGGCACCGTCACCTTGCGGACCGCTTCGTCGATCGCGGTCTGCGGGACGTCGGGGTTGAGTCTGCGGAGCGCCTCTTCGAGCCGGCCGCGGAGGACGACCTCCGCGAAGCTCGTGCGCTCGGCGGCTGGTTCCTCGGGCGCGATGTCCTCACCGTTAATGCAGTCGTAGCCGAGCGCGGCGAGCTGCGCGAGCGCGAACTCCTCGACGTCGGATTCGTAGATCGCGGGGCTCATGACCGCTTGCCTCGTGGCTTGCGCCGTGGCGACGACTTCTTCTTCGGCTTGGCCTTGGGGGCAATCGGTTGGGCAAGCTCCGCCTCAATCTCCTCGATGCTGGGCAAGCTGCCCTTGAGCGAGTCCGGCAGCTTGTCCACGAGTTGAGTCTCCCAATCCGCCACGCCCATCGGCCTGCGTTGGTCGCGAAGCGCGTACTCGACCACCAGCTCGTTCTTTCCGCGACATAGCAGGAGGCCGATCGTGGGCTGGTCGTCAGGCTGTTTGAGCATGTCGTCGACGGCCGACAGGTACATGTGCAGTTGCCCAACCATCCCCGGATCGAACTTCACCGCCTTCAGCTCGACGACGACGAAGCGCCGCAGCTTGAAATGATAGAAGAGCAAATCGAGCTTGAAGTTGTCGCCGCCGACTTCAAGCGGGACCTGACGTCCGACGAACGCGAACCCCGACCCGAGCTCCAGCAGGAAGCGCTCGACGTGGGCGACCAGCGAGGCCTCGACCTCGTGCTCTTGGCGCGGGTCTGCGGTGCCGAGGAAGTCGAACAGGTAGGGATCCTTGAACACCTGCGCGGCGAAGTCGGAATCGGCTGGCGGCAGCGTTCGCTTGAAGTTATTGAGCGCCTTCCCGTTCCGCCCGTGGAGCTGGCCGGCGATCTGGAACGCGAGGATGTTGCGCGACCAGCCGTGCTCGACGGTCCGCGCGGCGTACCAGCGCCTTTCGGGCTGGCCGCTGAGCTTATCGAGCAGCGTGATGTGGTGGTACCAGGTCAATTGCGCAAGCGGCGCTTGCGTGATTTCGCGCTCGGTCCACGCGCCTGCGAACGTACGCATATACTGGAGGTTTCTCGACGACAGCCCGCCCATATCTGGGAAGGCTCGCCGCAGGTCGTGGGAAAGGCGGTCGATCACCCCGGCCCCCCAACCTGCCCGCTCCTGCCGCACGCGAATGGCGTCCCCGATCTGCCAGTAGAGCCGGACCATCGCGGTGTTCGCGGTAATGACGGTCGCGAGCCGCGTTTGCTCGATGCGCCGCTTCAGCTCGCCGAGCACCTTTGCGTATCCCGTTGGCAACTCCAGCTTGGGCGGAGGCGTCGGGAAGAGCGCGTCTACAGCACGCGATCGCCCGAGCGCACGCCGATCGCCGGCCTCCTTCGGCAATTGCGCAAGCGGCGCTTGCGCGATTGTGCGCCGAGCCAGCGCGCGCGTCGGCTTGCTCGGTTTCTTGGTCATGCCACCGCCTCGATCGCGCGCTCGGCGTCGCGGACGCGCAACTCTCCGGACAAAAGCCTTGGAAGAAGGAGGTCGCGCAACTCCGCAAGCGTGCGTGACTCCTCGCGGGCAACCGCGATCCTGTCGTTGATCAGATCGAACGGCGTGGCCATCTCTCTCTGAACGTCGCGTGGCGGCATTGCGATCGGATGCGCGAGCAGGATTCCAGTGGGCAGCACGCCAGTGCCATGGCCCGAGCTCTCCACGCGCCCGAGAAGATCGGCCTGCGCGTCGAGCATCGCGAACAACAGCAGGCTCGGCTCGATATCGCGCGCGACGAGCGCCTTCACGTCCTGGTTGAACGTGACCTCGCGGCGGGCCTGGCTGACGCGCACGCGTTGATGCAGCCCCATGCCGCGCACCATGACGAGCGTGGAGCCCCTCGGCGCGAGACGAGTGCCGTTGCCGATCGCCGCTGGCGTTACGAACGCGTCAGCATCATCGGCGTGGATCTCGGTCATGACCTTCGGGCTGATCCACGGAAGGTCACCGCTCCAGAACGCGGGGTTTGCCTTCGATGGCGTTCCGCCAGATAGCGCGTCGACCCATTCGCCGAGCGTACGCCGCGACCAGCCGACGGGCATCGCGCCGTCAGTGCGGGTGAAGTCAACGAACCGGCTCTTGAACATCGCCCGAGCCATCGCCTCCAGCTTCTCGTTCATCTGCCCGTTCAGCTCGATCTTTTCGTCGAGCGCTCCCAGGACGGTGGCTATTGCCTGCTGTGTTTTCCAATCAGGCATCCGAAACCGGAACGCCCGGATCTGAGATTGACTAATGTGCGGAACAGCCGTTCCGGTTTGAATCCCAAGCACGTACTGCGTAAACTCGCGACTCCCGATTACGTAACGAAGGAACCCAGCATGGATTTTGTCCGTCCCGCGAAGCCGCGCGGTCCGCTGGATGAGAAGCGCTGGGAGATCTCGCTCATGGACTACGGCACGCTTTAGCCCTGCTTCAATCCAGGGTCGGTCCATTGCGAGCACGACGTCCCCATCACGCAGCCAATACGGACCGACATCGGCGGTCAGTGAACGCGGCCAACGGCGAACATTCTCCCATCGCAGACATGCTTGAGCGATGTTGTCTCCTCCGAGCAAGCGCGGGTCGTCTGGGTCGCGAGTGTACTGCTCACTCTTGAAAGGGAACCCGGTCTTTATGTCGACGACCGAACCGAGGTCCGTCTCTACCCACTCACGCATCGTCAATCCTCGACAGGCTTTCGCGAATCCTCGCAGTCAGAACCCCCGATTCCGCGAACTGCTTCTCTAGTATCGCTACAAGGCGAGGGAACGTGACACCAAAAGGCTCGTTGTCCTCTTCGGCTTCCTCGGCTCCGACGTAGCGACCGGGTGTGAGCGCGTGTTGGGCCTCGCGAATCTCCTCGACCGTTGCACTCCTGCAGAACCCGTTCACGTCCTTGTACCGAGTGGCGACCTTGTCGCCGCGCCCGCCGCGCCACGAGCGGTACTTGCCGGCGATGGTGGCAATGTCTTCGCTGCTCAGCTCGCGCTGCGTTCGATCAATCATCCGACCGAGCTTGCGCGCGTCGATGAACAACACCTCGCCACGGCGATCGCGGAACTTGCCGCCGCCCTTCTTGTCACGCGCCAGGAACCACAGACACACCGGGATTCCTGTCGAGTAGAAGAGCTGTCCCGGTAGCGTCACCATGCAGTCGACGAGGTCGGCCTCGACGATCGCCTTGCGGATCTCGCCCTCGCCGGACTGATTCGACGACATCGAGCCGTTAGCGAGTACGAACCCGGCGAAGCCACCCGGCGCGAGGTGGTGGATGAAGTGCTGCACCCACGCGAAGTTCGCGTTCCCTGCTGGCGGTTGCCCGTACTTCCAGCGCACATCGCCGGCAAGGCGGTCGCCGCCCCAGTCGCTGTCGTTGAACGGAGGGTTGGCGAGGATGTAGTCGGCCCTAAGATCCTTGTGCTGATCGCGGTGGAAGGTGTCGGCGTGCTCGGCGCCGAGGTTGGCCTCGATCCCGCGAATCGCGAGGTTCATCTTCGCGAGCCGCCAGGTCGTCTCGTTTGACTCCTGACCGTACACACTGACGTCACCGATGCGTCCGCCATGCTGCTCGACGAACTTCTCCGACTGCACGAACATTCCACCCGAGCCGCAGCACGGGTCGAACACGCGCCCCTTGTACGGCGCGAGCATCTCGACGAGCACGCGCACCACCGAGCCCGGCGTGTAGAACTGACCGCCCTTCTTGCCCTCGGAGAGCGCAAACTCCGAGAGGAAGTACTCATACACACGCCCGAGGATGTCCTTGGAGCGCTGCTCCTTCGAGCCGAGGCCAATCGTACCGATCAGATCGACGAGGCCGCCGAGGCGCTGCTTGTCGAGGCCAGGCCGCCCGTAGTTCTTCGGCAACACGCCCTTTAGCGCCGGGTTGTCCTTCTCGATCGCCACCATCGCGTCGTCGATCAGCTGTCCAATCCGCGGATCTTTGGCCTTGGCCTGGATGCCCGGCCAGCGCGCGGCCTTCGGCACCCAGAACACGCGCTCGGCGCGGTACTCGTCTGGATCCTCGGCGTCGGCACCTTCGTCCTCCAGCGCGACGAGTTGCGCTTGGCGCTCCTCGAACGCGTCGGAGATGTACTTCAGGAAGATCAGGCCGAGCACGACGTGCTTGTACTCGCCGGCGTCCATGTTGTTGCGGAGCTTGTCGGCCGCCTGCCAGAGCGTGCGTTCGAAGCCTAGGTCCGCACCGCCGCTCGAGATCGCGGGCTTGCTCGCCTGCTCCACACGAGCGCGACGTGGCTTCTCGACAGCTTCCGGCTTCTTGGTTGGGGTCTTGCGCTTCGTAGCCATCTGACTGCTCGCCTTCCGCGTTCGGGCTCCATCATCGCCGGTCCGTCTGACGGCGACGATCCCGGCATCGCCGGCCTTCCAGCCGGACGACCCACCGATCGAATCGTGCCGAGTTTACCAGGGCTTGTCGCCCGGTTCCGACCCGATGGCCGCAAGCGAAGCACGATCGGAGCTAGCATGGCGGCCATGCCGTCGCCGAGCATCGCAGGCGAGGTCGCGCGGTACTTGCGTACCGGCGACGCGGACATGGACGCGCGGGCGTGGCCAGGTGACATCTTCGAGCGTGGGAAGCGCCAGCACGCCGACCTACGTGGCGCTCTCGTCCGCGAGGTACGTCGACTAGCGAAAGGATGCTCGCACGTCCCCGTGCCCGCGAACGTTGGCGTCGACTTCACGCGCAGCAAAGTCGAGCCCATGGTGCGCGGCCTGTTCACGGAGGCTGAGCAGGACACCGTGCTCGCCACCTTCGAGAAATCGGTCGTCTACGTCACGAGCGAGACCATCGAGACGATTCTCCTGAATCACATGTGGGAACGCTCGGCGTGGGACCTCGCGAACATGTACCTCCTCAGCGTCGGCGCAAAGCTGCTCGGCAAGAAGGCCGAGCGCATCGTGGGGATGAGCGAAGAGACGACCTGCTACGTGTCGCCGGACTACTTCGTCGACGACGACCCGTTCGCCGACTTCATCGTCCACGAGGCGGCTCACATTTTTCACAACTGCAAGCGGCGCACGATCGGGCTGCACGAGACGCGGCGGAAGGAATGGCTCCTCGACATCGAGTTCACCAAGGGCGAGACGTTCGCGTACTCGTGCGAGGCATACGCGCGCATCATTGCCTGTGCAAAGAGACCCTCGGAACGCCGCGGCCTCGCGGTGGAGTACGGATCGAAGCGCCGCATCTCCGCGGATCGCGTCGACCCGGCTGAAGTGGCGAACATCGTCACCGAGGCGGCGAACGCGCGGAACGGCTGGAAGGTGATCCTCGCGCGGTGCGCGCCGATCGCGAAGCCACGGTCGATCGCTCAACTCGTGCGCGATCTGAGCGCGAATGCGCCGACGACCGACCGTGCCTAACCGAGCTGTTCGCGTCCGACCCGCAACGACCGTCTGATGTTGTCGTCACAGAGTCCGCAAATGGCGGCTACAAGGCTTCGGGGCGGAGGGTTCCGCTGGCGGAATCGAGGTGACCACGCGGACTGTGCCATCGGCACGAGCAACGATCGCCCTGCCCGTCGCGACTGCGTGGGCAACCACGCTCTTGGGATCGGCAAGGTATTCGGCCTCGGTAAACACGGTGAACGGTGTGGATCCGTTCTGGCTCATCGTGCAGCTCCCTTGGTCGC
>JACCTC010000190.1 GCA_013812655.1 Deltaproteobacteria bacterium
CCTTCTGCGATGCGGGTGCGGGCGCGGTCAGCATGATCAACGGCTCGGCGCCGGCGGTGGCCATCGAGCGAATCCGCGCGCGTGGCTTGAGGCCCGCCTTCTTGCCCCACTCGGCGCTGCCCATCAGCACGACCGCGGCGCCGTCGACGATGCCCGACGAATTGCCGGCCGTGTGGACGTGCTCGATCTTCTGCGTCTCGGGATAGCGCTTCAGCGCGAGCTGATCCAAGGTCTCGCCGTTCGGGCCCATCGCCATCGCGCCGAGCTTCTCGAACGCGGCGCCCAGGCCACCGAGCGACTCGAGCGTCGTATCCGCGCGCGGGTGCTCGTCGCGATCGAGCGCGACCGTGCCGTCGTCATTCTTCACGGCGAACATCGAGCTCGCGAAGTACTTGTTCTCGATCGCCTTCGCGGCCTTCTGCTGGCTCTGCAGCGCGAACTTGTCGACGTCCTGGCGCGTGAAGCCCTCGCGCGTGGCGATCAGGTCGGCCGAGATGCCCTGCGGCACCATGAACAGCCGCTGCCGCATCTTGAGGTTGAGGCCGTCGATCATCGCCTCGTCGGAGCCCATCGGCACGCGCGACATCGACTCGACACCGCCGCCGATGCCACCGTCGATGAACCCCGCGCCGATCTTCGCCGCGATCGAGTTGATCGCCTCGAGACCCGAGCCGCAGAACCGGTTCACCGTGAAGCCCGTGACGTCCTCGGGCCACTCCGCCGCGATCAGCGCGTTGCGCGCGATGCAGGCGCCCTGCTCCTTCACCTGGGTGACGCAGCCGATCGACATGTCCTCGACCAGGTTCTTGTCGAGCTTCTTGCGCTCCGCCATCGTGTTCAGGGTCTGCGCGAGCAGCTCCTGCGGATGGTGATTCGCGAGTCCGCCCTTGCCGGCCTTGCCGCGGCCGCGTGGGGTTCGAAGTGCGTCGTAGATGAAGACGTCGGTCATAAAACTCCCTGAAAATGCCTGAGGATGATGTCGGAGGTTGGCCCAAAGCCTCAGGGCATGCAACCGGCGTCGGTGACCTGCTGCTGCAGGAACGTGAGGGATTTCCCGCACACCTCGGACATCCGTCGGCTCGCATCGGCCGGCAAGTTCTTCGTCGGTAACGACCAGAAGTCCGCGGTCTCGTTGCCGAGCTGCGCGCGCTGCTCGAGCGGCATCTGCTCGCATCCGAGCGCTCGTGCGACGGTCGTCACGAACCGGTCGCATTCGACGATGCCGACCTTGAGGTTCACGAGGCGCGCCTGCGCGACCACGATCGCCGTGCGGTCGTCGTAGCCGCCGCCGAGCGCGGCGAACAGCCGCTCACGCGACGACTCGGCGAGCTCGCCGGCGCACTTGCCGAGATCATCCTCGTGCATCGTCGCGAAGCATTCGATCGCCTCGGTCGACCACGTGTCATCGACACAGTGGCCGCGGACGGTCACCAGCACCTCGACGTCGGGTGGCCGGACGCTGCGCGTGCCGCGATCGATCCCCGCCGCGGCCTCGCTGCAGCTCCGCGTCACGTTCGCAACCGGAACCGGCGGCGCGCGTGCAGGCTTGCGAGCACTGCTTCCACAACCGCCGGCCACACCGACAACGACGATCACCAGAAGTTGTCTCACTCGGTCGTTATACCAAGCACCCGTAAGACGTGTCGTTCACCTCCAGCACCCGAAGCGAAGCTCGCCGCCGCGCCGAGGCACGTCCGTCAGGCCGAGAACGCACGTGCGAAGATGTAGGACTGACACGCATCGCGCGCCGCGCGCCACGCGCCCCACGAATGTTCACAATCGTAACGAGATCGTAATGTTGCTCGGGTAACGTGGATGACCAATGCGCCTGGGAATGCTGATCGATCTCCGGACCTGCATCGGCTGTCACGCATGCTCGGTCGCATGCAAGTCGGAGTTCGATGTTCCGCTCGGCGTCTTCCGCGACACCGTCAAGTACGTGGAGGAAGGCAAGTACCCGAAGGCCAAGCGGCACTTCATTCCGGTGCTGTGCAACCACTGCGAGGACGCACCGTGCCTGGAGGCGTGCCCGACAAGCGCCATCGAGAGACTCGAGGATGGCCAGGTCATCATCAACAAGGGCGACTGCAACACCAACAAGTTCTGCATGGCCGCCTGCCCGTACGGGGCGATCTACATCGATCCCGAGGAGGAAGTCGCGCAGAAGTGCACGTTCTGCGAGCACCGAACCGCCCAGGGCCTGGAGCCCGCATGTGTCGATGCCTGCCCGACCAAGTGCCGCATCTTCGGTGATCTCGATGATCCGACGAGCGTGATCGCGACGAAGGCGGCGGCCAATCGGACTCGCGTCTGGAAGGCCGAGGCCGGCACGAAACCGAAGGTGCTCTATATCGATCCGCAAGGTGCGCTGCAGCTGATCGGACACGAAGGCGTTCAGGTGCCGACCGCAACCAGGTACGAAGCGAACGGCCCGTCCGTCAGCACGTGGAGCCCGCCCACGTCGCCGCCCTCGCCGCCCGCGGCGCCGCCCGCGGCTCCTGCCTCAGCGGCGGGCTCCAATGCGCCGGCAGGCTCCAATGCGCCGGCAGGTTCCAATGCGCCGGCAGGCTCCAACGCACCGGCAGGTTCAGCTGCCCCGGCAGGTTCAGGAAGCCAGGCTCTGCCGCCAGCAGGGTCTGCAAGCAAGCCACCAGCAGCGCCGCCTGCAGGGTCGGCATCGCCGGCAGCTCCGGCACCGGCGGTAACACCTGCTTCGCCTGCTGGCAGCGGCGGATCCAAGTAGACATGTTTGGTCATCCGCTACCGGAGTCGCCGTGGGGCACGCTGCTCGCGGTGTATTTCATCCTGATCGGGATCTCGTCGGGGATCACGCTCCAGCTGTGGTGGACGCGCCCGCGCGACTCGAAAGCGGCTGACAGCTTCGAGTGGTACGGCGGGCTGGTGGCGGCCGTGGCGCTCGGCATCGCATCCATCATCCTGATCATCGATCTCGGCCAGCCGCAGCGGTTCTTCCTGATGCTCACGAGTTTCTCGAACCTCGGCTCGCCGATGGCGGTCGGGGCGAAGTTGCTCGCACTCAAGAGCGGCCTCCTGGCGCTGTACCTGTTCCTGCTCTTCAAGCGGCGCCAGGCGCACGCCGCCGGCGACTCGACGAGTCCCGTCGGCGCCACCGCAACACTGTACCGGGTCGTACCCGTGCTGCTCGGCATCTCGAGCTTTGGTCTCGCGGTCTACCCGGCCACGCTGCTGTCGCGAACCTGGATCTCGCCGATGGCGATGAGCCCCGCCGCGTCGGTCATCTTCCTCTGCACCGCGATGGCGGCGGGTGCGGCGATCGCCGTGATCCTGGCGCACGTCGTTCCCGGCCTCGCGGACCAGCACTTCCGAGCGCGCATCGTCGGGACGCTCGTGTTCCTCGTCGCCATTCAAGGCCTGCTGTTCATCTTCGAGGGGCTCGCGCTGCACGGCAATGTCCCGGCGTTGTCGAGCTCGCTCAATGAGATGATCAGCGGCCGCTGGTCGCGCACGTTCTGGGGGCTCGTCGTCGTCGCCGGGCTGGTCGTCCCGCTCGTGACCCTCGTCGGTTTTTCCAGACATCGCATCGCCGTGATCGTCGGCGCGACCGGCGTACTGATCGGCACCGGCGCCGCTCGATACTTGTTCTTTATCGTCCACTAATGAGGAACCAGCACAAATGAAGCTCGATCGGCGGGACTTCTTGAAGATCGGCATGGTGGCGAGTGCGGCGGTTGCCGCACCCGGGCTGCTCCACCTCGTCGCGCGCAAGACCTATCCGAATCGCACGGCCTGGCAGGGCAAGACCGTCGGCGACGTCAAGCACATTCCGTCGATGTGCCAGGCGTGCACGACGGCGTGCGGGATCATCGCCCACGTCAAGGACGGTCGGCTGCTCACGGTCAGCGGGAACCCTGCGGATCCGAACAGCCGCGGCGCGATCTGCGCGAAGGGCGCCGCGTCACCGTCGATCCTCTACGATCCCTACCGCGTGCTTCACCCGCTCAAGCGCGTCGGCAAGCGCGGCGAAGGCAAGTGGAAGCGGATCACCTGGGAAGAGGCGTACGCGGAGATCGCCGACAAGCTGAAGAAGATCCGCGAGAGTGGTCACCCCGAGGAGTTCGCGTTCCAGCAGGGGCGTAATCGGTCGGCCGACGCGGTCAATCGGTTCCTCGACGCGTTCGGCACGCCCAGTCACTTCAATCATCGCGCGCTGTGCTCGGCGAACCGTCGCTCGGCGATCCTGAGCACGATCGGCGACACCGACTGGGATCTCGGCGACTTCGAGAACACGCAGTACGTCCTGAACTTTGGCTGCAACTGGGCCGAGGCCCACCAGGGGCACATCCCGATCGCGACGCGGATGATGAAGGGACGCGAACGCGGCGCGAAGATCGTCACCTTCGAGGCGCGGCTCTCCAACACGGCTGCGCTGTCCGACGAGTGGTTCTGCGTGAAGCCTGGAACGGACGGGGTGATCGCGCTCGCCATGGCGCACGTGATCTGCTCGGAAGGGCTGTGGGACAAGGCGTGGTTCGATACCTGGTCGAACTACTCGGCCGACGACTATGCCGCGCACGTCGCGCAGTACACGCCGGAGCGCGCCGCCGCCGAGAGTGGCGTGCCCGCGGACGCAATCCGCCGCATCGCGCGCGAGTTTGCTGGGGCGGCGCCACGCTCGACCACGATCTGCGCGCGCGGCTCGCATGCGCATCGCAACGGCTACTACAACGATCGCGCGATCACGATCCTGAACGCGCTCGTCGGCAACATGGGGTACGTGGGCGGCTGGTGCTGGCACCCGCTGTCGGGCTTCGACAAGAAGCAGCACCCCGAGCCCGAACCGATCCCGCCGAAGCCGACCGCGAAGAGCGTGATCGCGGATGCGAAGGACTGGCCGCTCGCCAACGCCTACCCGGGCTTCGGCATGAAGGTCGGCACGATCGTCTACCTGTGGATCAAGGAGAAGAAGCAGAAGCTCTCCGCGATGATGACCTACAACACGGACCAGGCGTGGTCGTGGCCCGAGATGGGGCTCGTGCAGGAGGTCCTCAAGGACGAGACGCTGATCCCGTTTCACTTCTGTCTCGACGTCATGTACTCGGAGACCGCGCAGCTCGCGGACATCATCCTGCCGTGGACGACGTACCTCGAGCGCTGGGATATCGATGCGCGACCGTCACTCGGGCTCGTCGACTACGTCGGCCTGCGCCAGCCCGTCGTCAAACCGCTCGGCGAGTCCAAGGACATCCGCGAGATCTTCCCCGAGCTCGCCCGCCGGATCGGCGGCGGCATGGAGAAGTACTACCCGTGGAAGACCACGGAGGAGTACCTCGAGGCGTACTTCAAGAACGTTCCGGGCGGCTTCAACTACATGAAGAAGCACGGGGCGTGGGTGGATCCGAAGAAGAAGCCGAACTACGTCCCCTACCTGAAGCAGCTCTCGAGCGCGGATCTCGAGGGCAGCACCACGGACCCCGCGACCGGCATCATCACCAAGGGAGAGGACCCCAAGACCAAGAAGCCGATCGCGATCGGCATCATGATCAACGGGATCGCGCGCGTAGGCTTCAAGACGCCGTCGCGCAAGGTCGAGGTGTTCAGCAAGTTCCTCGTCGACAAGGGCCAGTCGGTCGGCAAGACGTTCTCGCCACTGCCGATCTACTCGCCGATTCCCGATCACGAGCTCGGACTCACCGATGATCAGCTGATCATGATCAGCTTCAAGTGGAACGTTCACAACGCACATCGAACGATGCAGTCGATGTGGCTGCAGGAGATCCAGCACTCGAACCCCGCGTGGGTCAATCCGGCGACGGCGTCGCGACTCGGGTTGAAGGACGGAGACTGGGTCGAGGTCACGAGCTATCGCCCCCGTGACGCGCTGGTGCCTCATGGCGACGGCTCGGTGTGCGGCACGGTCAAGACGCGAGTCCGCCTGACCGAGGGCGTGCATCCCCAGGTGATCGCGATGTCTCACAACAGCGGCCGGTGGGCCGGCGGCCCGGTCGCCGCGCACGCGGATGAACCGAGCAACGTTCCCGGGTTCGACGCCGACGCGCCACGCCCCAGCGGCGTGTGGTGGAAGAACGCGCTCAGCGTCGCCCAGAACAACCTCATGCCGGTCTACCCGGACCCGATCACGGGGCAGCAGGCCTACCATGACACCATCGTCCGCCTCAGAAAGGTCTGAGCGCCACGTGGCGCGGATCGACGCCGCGGCCCGGCGGGACCTGTATGCCCTCGGCGCGCGGATCTTCGCGGTCGAGGTCGACGGCGAGCTCCTGCGGCGCCTCGCGTCCTCCGGCCTCGCGGGCGCAGGTCATCCAGACGGGCTCGGGCTTCTCGACGACGACATCGCATCACTCGACGAGCACGACGCTATCGAGGAGCTCGCCGCCGAGTACTGCCGGCTGTTCATCGGCCCGCATCCGACGTGCCCGCCTTACGCGTCCACGCAGCGCGGTGAGGCCTTGCTGGGCGGGCGGGCGGGCGCTCGCGTGCTCGGGTTTCTCGAGCGTCACGGCCTCGAGCTCACGGGCTGCGCGGCGCTCCACATCGCATCGCCCGATCACGTCGCGGTGCCGCTCGCGGTGCTCGCGACGCTGTACGCCGAGGCCGCTGCCGCGCCTGACGAAACCTCGGCGGCAGCTGCGTGGAGTGCGGCCCAGGAACTGCTCGTGCAGAGCGTGTTGCCGTGGATGCCGGGCTATCTCGCCACCGTCGCCAGCAGCGCGAGGCGCGAGCCGTATCGCAGCGTCCCGCGCTTGCTCGCAGCTCTCCTCGAGGAAGAGCGCGACGGCCTCGCCCGTTAACCTCTCGACGACTTCGACGACTTCGACGACTTCGGCGCACGACACCCTTGCCCTGGAGCTTCCTGATGCGTTCTCGCTTGATCGTCTCGTTCTTGCTCGTGACGAGCGGGATCGCTATCGCGCAACCAGCGCCGCCCCCCGAGCCCGCTCCGCCCGCGGAGCCCGCCCCCGTTGCAGTCGAACCGCCACCACCGCCGGAACCCGCACCGCCGGTCCCGCCCGCGCCGATCGCCGTGCCCGCCCCGGTGGCGGTCAAACCCGACGACAAGCCGGCGGTCACCGCGAAGTACGACGGTGGGCTCAAGCTCGGAACCGCGGACAAGATGTACGAGCTCAAGCTCAGCTTCCGCAACCAGTTCCGGTTCGAGTCCAACCGCTCGTTCGACACCGAATCGCCGACGCGGCAGAACCAGTTCACCAACCGGTTCTTCATCCCGCGGTCGCGCCTGCAGGCCGAGGGACACCTGTTCGGCAACGACAACCGCTTCAAGGTCGAGATGAATCTCGGCGACCAAGGGAGCTTCGGGTTCCTCAAGGACATGTTCCTCGAGAAGCGAGTGCCCGGCACGCCTGCCTACGTGCGAGCGGGCCAGTGGAAGCGGCCATTCAACCGCTCGGAGCTGGTCTCCGACTTCGCGGCGCAGCTCAACGAGCGGTCGATCCAGAACGATCTCGCGGGCGGTGGCCGCGATCTCGGCGTCGCCATCCACAACGAGTACGAGAAATCACCCGAAGGGATCGAATGGGCCGTCGGTGTCTTCAACGGATTCTCCGGCGGCAGCGATCGACCCGTCCAGACGACGACATGCACGCAGAACGGCGCGGGCACGATCACGTGCGCGAATTCGCGTCCGGCCACGTTCCCGACGGACTTCGGCCCGGCGATCGTCGCGCGCGTCGGCTACAACTCGCCGAAGATCAAGGGATACAGCGAGAGTGATCTCGAAGGCGGTCCGCTCCGCTACGCCGTCGGTGGCAGCTACAAGATCGACCTCGCGAACTTCGCCAAGCAAGACGAGGAGTCGGTCTCGGACAACCTCAGCCACGGGCTCGAGGTCGATACGATGATCAAGGCGATGGGGTTCTCGCTCCACGCCGGGGTCGTGATGATGAAGCTCAAGTCTGCCGATGCCGAGTACGGGGCCTTCGCGCAGGCCGGCATGATGGTGATCCCGAAGCATGCAGAGGTCGCAGGGCGCTTCGCGCTCGTCACGGTCGGCGACCGCAACCGGATCGAGGCGCGCGGCGCATTCAACTGGTTCTGGTACGGCCACACGTTGAAGCTCGCGTCCGATGCGGGCTTCGTTCAGCTCACAGGCAGGGATCCAATGACGATGGCGAAGGACAAGCCGGATCTGCAGATCCGCGTGATGATGCAGCTGCAGATCTGAGCGCTACGGAAAGTTGTGGCCGGCGCTGCGATCGGTGTGTGACGGATCGACGTGCTCGCGCGGGACGATCAAGCGCAGGGCACGCCGGATCACCTCGATGTAGTAACGATCGCCGGCCGGCAGCTCCTCGCCATCGCACTGCACCGCCGGGAGCATGCCGCCTGCGGTCTTGATCGCGAGCTCGAACTTCGCGCCGGTGATCGCGGGCGCGTGCTCGAAGCCGAGCGACGCGAGATCGTCGGTGCCGACCGGGCTGTGCCGCAGACCGCCGAGCAGCTTGGTCCCGAAATCGCGGCGGCCGGTGATCGGGACGAGCTCGAACTTACCGTCGTCGGACTCGGACGCCGCGTCGAAGATCCACTCGCCGCCGAAGATCTTGGTGTTCTTGACGATGACGTCGAGCAGGTGATCGAACGGATAGACGACGCCGTCGATCACCGCGTCCATATCGAACTTGATGTCGACGACGTAGCTCTCGACGAACCGCCGCAGCACCGCACCGGCGTACACGAGCTGGTCGCGATAGAGCGCGCCAAGCCCGGGGATCAGGCCAACGCGCTCGCGATCGCGGTTGCGAGTCTCGAGGCTCGCCGCACCGAGGCCGATGCTGAACGAGTCGAAGAACATGTCACGGTGCAGCTCCTTGAGTGACCGCTCGATGATCAGCGCGCCGACGTCACAGCCGATCGTCTCGCCCGCGGCGATCACGGCGACGTTGCGCGCGAGCGCGCCGGGACCCGACTCGAGGCCGAACGACTTGCCCTGGTCGTTCGCGGTCCCGGTGGGCAGCATGCCCATCACGCACGCGTGCGGATGCCGGGATGCGAAGATCCCCTTCGCGACCTCGGCGAACGTGCCGTCGCCGCCCATGTAGATGATCACGCGCGATCCGTCGTCGACGACCTCGCGCACGCGCTCGATCGTGCGGCCCTCGGGCTCGGTGGGGACGAAGCGGTGCGGGACCTGGGCCTCGTCGAGGAGTGCCCGAGCGGTCCGGATCCAGTCGGCCGCCTTACCGCTCTGTGCCGTCGGGTTGGCGACGAGGACCGCCGGCTGCCCGGCGAGCAAGCCGACCAGTCGGCCGGACGGCCGTGCGGTTTCGTCGTCGAGCGCCACGATCAGAACTGTAACCTCGCGCGCGCGCGAGGCGATGGTGAGGGCGATAAGAAACGCCACGCCGTCGGCTGGCCCCCCTCGTAGGGTAGGGTCCATCATGGTCGCAGTCGTGGCGTCTCCCTCCTCCATGTCCGACGAGCACGAGCTGCTCCGCCAGACCGTGCGGCAGTTCGTGCAGTCGCGCGTCGAGCCGCAGGCGATGGCACATGACGAGTCCGCGACGTTCAACACCGCGCTACTCCGCGAGCTCGGCAGTCTCGGCCTGATCGGCGTCACGATTCCCGAAGCCGACGGCGGCGCCGGCATGGACGCGACCGCCTCGGTGATCGTCCACGACGAGCTCGCGTACTCCGATCCCGGCTTCACGCTCGCGTACCTCGCGCACGCGCTGCTGTTCGTGAACAACTTCTACTTCGCGTCGAATGCCGCGCAGCGCAAGCGCTACCTGCCGCGCACGCTCACGGGTGAGCTGGTCGGCGCGATGGGGATGACCGAGCCTGCGGTCGGTACCGACGTCCTCGGCCTGCAGATGACGGCGCGCCGCGACGGCGATCACTACGTCCTCGATGGCCGCAAGACGTTCATCACCAACGGCCCCGAGGCCGGGGTGTTCCTGATCTACGCGAAGCTCGCGGACCGCATCACGACGTTCGTCGTCGAGCGCGAGTTCCCCGGCTTCTCGTCGAGCGCCAAGATCCCGAAGATGGGCATGCGCGCGTCGACGATGTGCGAGCTGGTGCTCGAGGATTGCCGGGTTCCGGTCGAAAATCTAATGGGCACCGAGGGCGGCGGCATGACGAACATGATGCGCAACCTCGAGATCGAGCGGCTCGGGCTCGCCGCGATGTCCCTCGGGATGGCGCGGCGCTGCCTCGACGCGATGGTCCAGTACGCGACCGAGCGCCGTACGTTCGGCAAGCCGCTCGCCGAGCACGGCCAGATCCAGCGCTACATCGGCGAGAGCTACGCGAAGGTCGAGGCGATGCGCGCGCTGACGTACAACGTCGCCGCGACGCTGACTCCCGGCAGCCGCAACCGGCTCGGAACCGACGCCGCGAAGCTGTTCGCCGCGACCGCCGCGAAGGAGGTCGCCGACGCCGCGATGCAGGTGCTCGGCGGCTACGGCTACTGCACCGAGTACCGCATCGAGCAGTTCCTCCGTGACACCAAGCTGATCGAGATCGGCGGCGGCACGCTCGAGGCGCACCAGAAGAACATCACGCGAGATCTGACGCGTCGCTAGTTCTCGCCTCCGCGGGCTAGTTCGATCCGCTCGCCGGCGGCGAGCCGCTGCCCGCCGAGCCGCTGGCTGGCGCGTCGCTCCCCGTCGCGTGCGGCGACGCGCCCATCGGGGCGCCCGCGCCGCCTTTGCCGATCCGGCCGCCGAGCATGACCTGCATGGTCTCGCGCGAGTACCGGCTGCGTTGCTCGGGGGTCAGCCCCTCCTTGCACTTGCCGATGTCGGGCGATTCCCGGAAGCACTTGACGACGTCGGCCGGCCACTTGTCCTCGACGCAAAGCTTGCCGAGCACGCCCTTGAGCTTGCCTGGGATCGCATCCTGCGAGGCAGCACCTGCCGAGCCATCCGGGGCCTCGGGCGGCATGCCCTTCGCCTTGCGTGACTCGTCCATCGCGGCGCGGCGCTTCGCGATCGTCGCGTCGACCCCGTGTTCGACGGCGGCCGCGCAGTCGGACTTCGCGGATTCGGACTTCTTGCTGCAGCCGCCCGCGAGCGCGAGCGCAGCGAGGAGCGCGACTCTCACCAGCCGCACGTCTGGGTCGCGGCGGCCTTCACCGAGACGACGGCCTGCTTGCACGCCTCGCCCAGCGTCGCCTTCGCGTCGGCGTTCGCCCAGCTCTTCTCCATCGCGGCGAAGCCCTGCTTCAGCGCGTCGCGCGAGGCGATCGGCATCTTGTCGCAAGTCGCGAGCTTCTCGATCAGCATCTTGTACTCGGCGCAATCAGGCGGCACCTCCCCCGTCGCAGCCGCCGCGCTTCCCGACTCGGCCGAGCCGGCGCTACCGTCGGCCGAGCCGGCGCTACCGTCGGCCGAGCCGCTGCCATCCGGGGGCACCGGTCCGCGCGTGTCGATCGCGCTCATCTCCTTGGTCCACGCCTCCTGCTGCTTCGCATCGAGCTTGTCCTGGCAGCCCGTCACGTCGGCGCTCGTCTTCGATTCGGCGAGGCACTTGAGGACGTCCGCCGACCACTTGTCCTCGGTGCAGCGCGCGAGCGAGACCTGCTTCATCTTCGGGATCGCGTCGTCGGGGACGTTGTTCTTCTTCATCTCGGGGAGCGACACCGTCATCGCGTTGTCGAGCGATGCGGCGCAGTCACCACCGCCCGGCTTCTTCTTGCAGCCGGAGGCAGCGGCCAGCAAGAGCACGACGACCAGCGCGGACGTGAGATTCCTCATGATCCTGACCGTTTCGCATTCATGATCGGCGGTCAAGCGTGAGCCACGAGGAATCGCTCGTAGGCCGCGAAGTCGTAGTCCCGGCCCAGGAAGTCGCGGACCAGCTCGGCGGCGTCCCGGCTGCCACCCGGCGCCAGCACCTTGTCCCGGTAGGCGAACGTCACGGCCTTGGCCATCAGGCCGTCGTGCTGGAAGGGGGTCAGGAGGTCCTTCGCGATCACGAGGGACCACTGGTACGTGTAGTACATCGCCGAGTAGCCGACGAGGTGACCGAACGACGTGTGGAACCGTGTCCCGGGCACGTATGCGAACGGCGTGTAGCGCTTTTGCAGGCGCTGGATCTCGGAGAGCTGATCGAGCTTGTCGGGATCGGCCCGGTGAAAGCCGAGCGAGATCGCCGCGTAGAAGATCTGCTGGACCGTGGCCGTACCGAGCCCGAACTTGTCGGCACGCCGCATCTTGTCGACGAGGTCAGCCGGGATCGCCTCACCGGTCTCGTGGTGGCGCGCGAACCGCGCGAGCGTCTCGTAGCTCCACGCCCACTCCTCGAACATCTGTGACGGCGCCTCGACGAAGTCCCATTCGGTCGCGACGCCGCTCTGGGTGATCCACTTCTGGTGGCCGCCGAGCACGTGGTGCATCAGGTGACCGAACTCGTGGAACATCGTGACGACGTCGTCGTGCTCCATCAGCGCGACGCCACCTTCGCTCGGCGCCGAGAAGTTGCAGACCAGCACGCCCTCGGGGAGCTGCACGCCGCGCACGCCGTCTTTCAGAGGGAACTGCGCGGCGTGCTTGTACTTGCCCTCGCGCGGATGCATGTCGAGGTAGATCCGTCCGAGCTTGGCCCTACCCCGCACGACGTCGTAGACCAGCACGCTCGGGTGCCAGCGCAGGAGATCCTTCGGATCCTTTTGATCAGGCACCGCGATGTACGCGAGATCGAAGATCTCCGACGTGATCTCGAGGAGCCCGGCGAGCACGCGGTCGTACGGGAAGTACTGCCGGACCTCGCTCGAATCGACCTCGTACTTGTCGCGCTTGACGCGGTTCTCGAGCCAGACCTTCTGCCAGTCCGTAACGTGCTTGGCCCTGGGCTGGTTCTTCTGCAGTTGCCCGAGGAGCTCCTTGTAGTCCTGCTCGGCGCGCGGCGCTGCGAGCTTCCAGACCTTCTCGATGAACTCCGCGGCCCGCGTCCCGCTGCCGATCATCTTGTCGGCGGTGACGTAGTCCGCCCAGTTCTGGAAGCCGAGCAGCGTCGCCTTCTCGGCGCGCAGCTTGAGGATGTCGCGGAGCACGCTCTCGTTTTGCTGATCGCCGCGGCTGCGGAACAGGACGTAGAGCTCCTTGCGCAGCTCGTCGTCGTCCGCGTACGTCATGAACGGGTTGTAGTCGGGGTAATCCGTCGTGATCTTGATCTTGCCGCGCGCGTTCGCCGGATGCGCGGCGATGAAGTCCACCGGCAACCCGGCGAGCCGCGTCGCGGCGTCGGCGGCGTCGATCGTGATCGAGCGAACGTCCTCGGAGATGTTCTTCGAGAACTGCTGGCCGAGCTTGGTCAGCTCCTCGTCGATCTGCTTGAGCCGCGCGCGATCCGCGGGTGACTTGTCGACGCCTGCGCGCCGGTAGTCACGCAGCGTGTGCGCGTGGAACCGCTGGGTGTCGGGATCGCTGCCCGAGACGTCGACCGCCGCGACCGCTTCGTACATGTCGCGATCGAGCGCGAGATCCGAGTAGAAGCGCGAGACTTCCTGCTCGCACTCGCGGGCCGCATCCCGGATCGCCTCGTCGGGGTGGACCTCCGACATCAGACCTGCCAGCGCGTTGCTCGCGCTCGCCGCGGTCAACAGCTCGTTGTACCCGGTCAGCGTCTCGTCGATCGTGCGCGCGGTGCGCTCGATGATCCCCTTGCGCAACGCTTCGGCGCGGCGGAGGCCGGCAAGGCACTCGGTGGCAAAGCTCTGAGCAGTGCGATCGGCCTTCTTCACGACGAGATCGAAATGTAGCATCGTTCCGCCGTGGACAGCTTCGATGCGCAGGTTCCGCAGCTCGGTGAAGCGCTGCCGCTCGTCGCGACCGATCCGCGCTGGCTCGTCATCGCGCTCGCCGATCTCGATGCGGTCCACGCCGATCACCTGCACTGCGAGCGCAAGGCCGCGCAGTCGGCGCTGTCACTGATCCGCAGCTATCCCGATCGCGCCGACCTCGTGACCGCGATGGCGCGCCTCGCGCACGACGAGACCCGCCATGTCGTGCAGGTCGCGCAGCTGATGTCGCGGCGCAACGTGGCCGCCAGCTTCGATCATGGCGATGACTACGCCGCGGCGCTGCGCGCGCTGATCCGTCCACGCGAGCCGGATCGGCTGCTCGATCGCCTGCTCGTGTTCGCGGTCATCGAGGGCCGCTCCGCCGAGCGCCTCGAGTTGCTCGCCGGCGCCCTCGCCGATCCGAAATCGCGCGAGCTCTACGCCAGCCTCGCGACCGCCGAGGTTCGCCACCGCGATATTTTTCTGTCGCTCGCGCGCGATGCGTCGCCCGGCACCTGGCGCGCGCGCGCCGCCGAGCTCGCCGACCTCGAAGCCGGCATCATGCAAAATCGCACCGTCGTCGCGCGGATCCATTGAGTACACTGAGGGCACGATGACGCCGATCGACCGCGACACGCTCCGGCGCAAGCTGCTGCGGACGTTCTGCGTGATCGCCGGTGGCCTCGCGACCGCCGCGCTGATCCTCGGCTTGTTGCCGGGCAGCGAGACCTACCGCGACACCAACGACTGCTTCGGCCACGCGCTCGGAGGCCTGTTCTCGCACGGTCGGCGCTCGCCCTGCGAGAGCCACTGGGTCTACGTCGCGACCACGCCGGTCGTCGCGCACTGGAACTGGCTGCTCGGCTTCCTCTTCGTGCTGCTCGCACCGGGCGTGCTGATCTGGCGCAATGCGCGCATCGCGTTCGCCCTGCTGTGGTCGCTGTGGGCGATCGGCGCCGGCACGATCGGCTTTCTCGCGTCGTTCGATCTCGGCGACTGGAGCGTGAAGACCGTCGAGCTGTGGCCGATGTACGCGTTCGGCATCGTCATCTTCGGCCTGCTGCTGCTCTTGATCGCGCTCCTGCCGATCGCGTGCGGCGTGTTCGCGTGGGTCACCCGCAACCGGCCCGAGCCGCCCCCCGCGCTCCCGCGCGCGACCGTCGTCGATCGCCGCTAGCCACCTCTCGCCGCGAGGCTCAGGCCCGGCGCTCGAGGATCGCCAGTGCGAGGTCGACGAACGAGGCGGAGAGGTTGATCCGCGCCACGCCCCGCACGCGCTCGATCGAGGCGAGATCATCGAGCAGCGCCAGCGCGAGCGCGGCCGCACCGCGCTCGTTGCCCGAGTTGGTGATCGCGAACATCCGCTCGTCGAACACGCGTCGCAGGATGGGGATGCCTGCGGGGTCGCCGATCACCGCGAGCCCGAGCGCCGCGTCGACCCGCGCATACGACCGCGCGAGCTCATCGGCGATCACGCCGAGCATCATCGCTCGCTGGTCCTCGAACGACCGCCGCTCGCCACCCGCGAGCAAGCCACTCAGCCCGCGACCCGCGAGGAACTGCTCGAGTCGCCCCCGCGCGTCCTCGCGTGCTGCCTCCAGGATCATGTCTCATGATAGCTGCGCCGAGGCGCGGAACGCGCGCGACGGGCTACGAGCAACGCACGAGCGAGGGCCGGCCCCGGCGCGCGGGAGGCAGCCGCGCGTCTCCACGCAAGCACCGCTCGCGCGCTCTCGACACCTACTGACAGTTCGACGCGCGCCAGCTGTCGTTCGCGTAGTCGACGAACATCGCGCTGAACGCCGCGCCCGGCTGCGGCCGGACCTCGCCCCCGTTGACGATGAGGTAGTACTCCAGCGCGACCTGCACGTACGGGCCTCCTGGTACCGGCGTCGGCGCGACCTCGGGGCAGTGGTACGTGCGGAACGGATCGTGATCGCGCCAGCTCATCAGGTAGCGCGCGTTGTTGCCGACGCGACGATCGAAGCCGACGTAGCGCGACTGCCACGCCTGCTGGCCGGCGTAGCGCCACTTCACGGTGACGTCGAGCTTCTGCCAGAGATCCGGATCGTCGAGGTCCGTCATGCCGGGCTCGTAGATCTGGAAGCACAGGTTCGTGTACGCGGCGCGCTGGCGCGTCCAGGTATCGAACGCGAAGCCCTGCGAGGCCGGACCGCCGCCGTCGCACGGATCGCTCGCGCCACGCGTGATCAAGTTCTGGACGTTGCCGACCCACTGCGGCGGCAGCGCCATCGCGAACCGGTAGTTCGCGCCGTTGTTCGAGTCCCAGCGCTGACAGCCACTCGCGCTCGTATTCTCGAACCACACCTGCATCGAGCGTGCGGTCGGTGGCACCGCGATCGTCGCCGCCATGTCGCGGACGCTGACCGTGTGGTACTCGAGGCCGGGCTCGAAGCGCACGTGCGCGGTGAGCTCCCAGAGCGCGTAGCCATTGCGCCAGTGGCGGCACGTCGGAAGCCGTGCGGTGTCATACGCGATCACGAGCTCGCCGCCGGGCACGAGCACGCCCTCGCGCTGGTGCGTGAAGTCCGCCGCGAACGTCAGCTTCGCGCGCTGTGGTCCCGCGGGCGGCGTGCACGCGTTCGGCGCCGACCCGATCGCGTGATCGGGTCCGCTGATGAGGTAGTTGTCGAAGTCGTTCGGGTTGCGGTTGTGATCGAACAGCCGGCCGCCGCCCGCCATCTTCAGGAATGGCGCGAGCTGAATGCGATGGTTCTGGTGCGCCGCCGCGCTCATGCCGGGACCGAGCAGGCCCTCGGAGATCCGCACCGTGTAGCGGACGTAGCCGGGCGTCGGTGCCTGGGTGATCGGCTGCGCGATTGCCTCGCGCCACGTCGGATCCGAGCCGGCCTGATAGATCACGCGCGGCACGAGGCCCTCGGCCTGCGCCTCGTTCGAGATCTCGATCGTGCCCTGCCAGACGTACGCCGCCGAGCCCGTGCTGGTGACGACCGACTCCCACGAGAACCCGGTCCAGTTCCGCTTCATCTCGCGCAGCACGACGTGGCAGTTGCGGTCCGCCGCATCGACGGTATTGTCGACGCCGACCAGCGGCGCGGCCTTATCTGATGACTCGGATTCGGTCGGATCGACACAGCCCAGCAGCACGAGCGGAATCACGAGCAGGCGACGCATGCGGCCGACGAACGCACGCGACATGCCAGTCGACACCGGCGTGTGCTGCGCAGCTGGGTGGGCAGATCGCGCGCGATGCTGCGATTCGCAACGTCGCGCGCGCGGTGGCTGATCGACTTGCCGTTACTTGCGGACGAGCACGCGGCCGGACTGCGGCGGCACGGTGACAGCGATCGTGCCGTCGCCCTTCACGGTGAAGGTCTTGTTCTCGCCGCCGGGTGCGATGTCGGTGAGCGTCGAGCCCGGCGGCAGCGTGGTCTTGAGGCATGCCCCGCCCTCGCCGGCCGGCGCGCAGGTCTCGCTCATCTGCGTGCTCGCGTTCAGCACGACCAGCGCGGTCTGCTCGGGTGCGATCCGCTCGAACGCGAAGATGCCGGCATCGCGCCGCGCACCCGGCACCGTCGTCGACCACACCGGCGACACCGTGCCGCGGCGGAGCGCCGGGTTGTCCTTGCGCATCGCGATCATGCCTTGCACGAGCTGGAAGTGCTCGTGGTCGGTCGCGAACGGCGCGTAGCCCATCGCCTCGTTGCCGCGGAACATGTCCTCGCGGTTCTTGGGATCGACGCCACCCGCGAACAGCTGCTCGGTGCCGTAGTAGACGCACGGGATCCCGTCCCACGTCATCAGGTACATCAGCGCGGCGCGCAGCACCGCGGCGTCGGGCTTCTCGAAGAGGAAGCGCGGCAGATCGTGGTTGTCGAGGAAGTTGACCATCACCTGGTTCGGCGCGAGCCCGATGCCGCCGGCGTCCGAGGTCGCGTGCGGCGTGCCCTGGTACGTCGGTCCCGCGGGGAAGCCGTTCGCAGCACAGTACGTGTCGGTGGTCGGTGTCCGGCCCATCCGCGAGTTGTAGAGACACTCGAGGTTCTTCGTCGGCTGCCCCTGCGCGAACACCGCGTCGATGCCGCGATACTTCTGCGAGAAGTAGAACATCGAGTCGAAGCGGCCGAACTTGCCGGCGGCGTCGGTGCCGCCGAACGTGTAGCTGCCGATCAGCTCGTCGTTGCCGTCGAAGCCTTCACCGAAGATGAAGAAGTTCTGCTTGCCGAGCGCCTTCGCCTTCGCGCGCATCGCGTCGGTGAAGTCACCCCAGAAGCCGCGCACGTCGCGCGCGATCTCGGGGCGATCGATGTGCTTGACGGTGTCGATGCGGAAGCCATCGAAGTCGGCGACCTCGATCCAGTACTCGAACGACTTGATCAGCGCGAGCTTGGCGTCGGGGTGATCGGTGTTGATGTCCTTGAGGCCACCCGGGAAGTCGCCCTTGGTCTCCTGCTCGCGAACGAACTCCTTCGAGTAATCGCCCTCGCGCCACCACACGTAGACGCGGCCCTTGCGATTGTACCAGCTCGGATCGTCGAACCACGCCTTGTCGTCGGGCCACCTGAACCACGACGGCGGGCGTGGCGGCGGCGTGCGGTTCTGCTCGGGCCAGTCGGTGAACCGGACGTCGGCAGCACCCGAGAACCCGAGCGAGGTCCAGCCCTGGATGCCGCGCGGGTCGTAGTCGGGATCCCACTCGATGATCCGCTCGAGGTAGCCGCTGCCGTTCGCGCAGTAGACCATCTCGTCCGCGCTGCACGCGCTCGGGTTCTGCTGGCAGATCTGCAGGCAGGTATGCGAGAAGCCGCCGCCGAACACGGTGTCGTCGGGCTGACCGTTGCCATTGATGTCGTAATAGAACAGCTGCCCCATGTGGTTCGTGACCACGTCGAGGATCACGAGCATCCCCTTGGCGTGTGCCTTGTCGACCAGCTCGCGCAGCTTCGTGATGTCACCGAAGTGCGCGTTGGGTCGAAGGAAGTCCTGCGTCCAGTAGCCGTGATAGCTCGCGAACCCGGCGTCCTCCTCGGTGTTCTTGACGACCGGCGAGATCCACAGCGCGGTGACACCCAGTGTCTCGAGGTAGTCGAGCCGATCGATCACGCCCTGCCAGTCGCCGCCGTGATAGCGGCCGGGTACCGACGGGTGGACGTTGATGTCGTTGTTCGGATCGCCGTTCTCGAAGCGGTCGATCATGATCTGGTAGATGACCTGATCGCGCCAGTCGAGGTTGGCGTTGCTCTGGTGTGGCCTGTCCGCCGGGTGATCGAAGTCCGACGCGCCACCGCAGGCGGCGCCCGCTGCGGACGTGGCAGCGAGGGCGAGGGCGAGGGTGGCGAGGCGCGTGGACATCCGGGTCATGAGGAGCACGATTCGTGCCCCACCAGCCCGTCGAGGATCAACATGTTATTGCGTGCGGGCCGGCGCCGGCGTTGCCGAACGCAACGGGGGCTTATCCTCGGCGATTCCCTTTGACCCGCGGGGAGGCGCGAGCTACCCCCATGCGATGGGGGCAAGGCCGGCGCAGCTCGCGTGGTTGGTCGTGCGCCACGTCCTGCGGGCAGTGTGGGTCGCGGCGATGGTGCTGACGCCGCTGTTCGGGTTCTGGCTCGCGTCGTCGCTGGCCGCGTACCAGAACGCGACGCAGTGGTTCGCGCTCCTCGTCGGGCTGCTGCTGTTCCCGATCCTGCCCGTCGGCTGGGAGCTGTTCCACGCGTGGCGGATGCGCCGGCAACCCGAGCGCAAGGCGATCCTGACCCGGCTCGATCGGCTCGTGCTGCGCACGCTGCTCGTCAACGGGCTGTTCCTCGCCGGGATGCTGTACTTCGCGCACGGCACCGCGTTCCGCGCGCTCGCGGTGCGCGGCGACTGGATGCTCGACGGTCACGACGGTCCGATCGCGCGCACGATGCGCGGCTGGTTGCTCGGCTTCGCGGACCGCCTCGATCGGCGAACCGCGGTTGACGACGATCGCTACGGCGACAGCGATCAGGCGCCCGATCCGCGGGAGCTCGAGCCTGCCGAGGACGAGCCCGCACCCGGCGAGCCGACGCCGACGGGCGATCCAGCCGCCCCGCGCGATCCGTCGGCGTGGCCCCTGCCGGTCGCGCCCGATCCCGCCGTCGTCGACATGCCCGAGGAGGCGCAGACGAGCATCGAGACTGTCGGCGCGTATCTCGCAACGCGGTTCACCGACAAGAAGCAGCTCGTCAAGGCGATCCACGACTACGTCGTGACCCGCATGCAGTACGACGACGCCGCGCTCGCGAAGATCGAGGCGAAGGACTACGCGAACACGCCGTCACAGGAAGCCGAGGCGGTGTTCGCGCGGCGCGCGGCGGTGTGTGCCGGCTACGCGAAGCTGATGGTCGCGCTCGGCAAGGCCGCCGGCGTCGAGATCGCATACGTCACGGGCTGGATCCGCGACGCCCAACGCCGGCTCGCCGTCGACGACGCTGGCGTGCCCGATCTCGCCGGCGTGCGGCACGCGTGGAACGCGGTGAAGCTCGACGATCGCTGGTACCTGATCGACGCGACGTGGGACGACCCGACCGGCGGCAAGCCGACGACCACGTATCTGTTCACGCCCCCCGGGCTCATGGCCTACGACCACCTGCCCGAGGACTCGGCGTGGCAGCTTGTCGCCGATCCGATCTCGCTCGGCGACTTCGTGCGGCAGCCGCTGCTGTCACCATCGATCGGCGAGTACGGGCTCAGCCTCGTCGAGCCGACGCGCTCGCAGATCAGCGTCGAGGGCGAGGCGACGATCGTGCTCGACAACCCGCACGGCGCCGCGATCAGCGCGGTCGCGCGGCGCGATGGCGAGCAGGCCAGTGACGCGAGCACCAGGACCCGCTGCAAGGTGGTCACCGCCGCGAAGCGGACCCGGATCACGTGCGACCTCTCGGAGGGCGAGTTCGAGATCCAGATGTTCGCCGCGCACGAAGCCGCGACCCGGGCCGCTGGCGGCTACTCGCTGGCGTACGTGGGCTCGATCCTCGTCAATAGCCACTAAGGGATGCCCACCTCCACGCACATCGTCGGTGCGAGTCCCCATGACGTGCGGGCGTGCGCTAAGATGAGGAAGTGCCCACGTCGGCAACCGGCAAGAGCGAGCTCTCGGTGGATGTATCGCTGCAGCAGTTGATCGAGGCGAACCGTCGTCTCGACGAGCTCGGTACCGCACGCGTCATCGCGGACGCAGCCGAGGCCGTGCACAAGGCGCAGACGGGTGGCAAGCCGGTCGGCACGCTGTCGCCGCAGGCGATCGTGGTGCAGCCCACCGGCCAGACCAAGCTTGTGGTGCCGGCGCAACGATCGATCGCATACGCCGCACCCGAGTGTCTGCGCGGCGGATCCGGCGATCGGCGCTCCGACGTGTTCTCGCTCGGCGTGCTGCTGTGGGAGGCGCTTGCCCATGCGCGCCTGTTCGACGGCTCGACCGACGATGCGATCAAGGCGGCCGTGCTCGCCGGCGAGATCCGCCCGCCGTCAGAGAGCAACGCAAACGTCCCGCCCGAGCTCGACGCGATCTGCAAGAAGGCGCTCGCGCCGGATCCCGTCGATCGTTACCAGAGCGCGAAGGTGATGGCCGCCGAGATCTCGGCCGTCCTCGACGACGCAAATTATCCCGAGGACACCGACGGGATCGCGCGCTACCTCGCGAAGGACTTCGCCCTCGTTCCCAAGCCTCCCGTGCTGCCGGCGCAGCCGGGGCCGCGCCCGGGCTCGCAGACCATGCAGGGCATGTCGCCGATCCGCGAGCTCGAAGCCGCGATGCGTGTGAAGGCCGCGGCTGCCGCGCCTGTCGAGGCCAGTCACACGTTGACGGGCACGCCGTCCGATCTGGCACGCGCGAAGACCCCGACCGGCGATCCGGCACGCGCGAAGACCCCGACCGAGCCACCTGCGGAGTCGCCGCGTGCGAAGTCGCCAACCGAACCGCCGCGTGCGAAGTCGCCGACCGAGCCGCCGCGTGCGAAGTCGTCGACCGAGCCGCCGCGTGCGAAGTCGTCGACGACGCCCCCGAGCACGTTGCCCGCGTGGGCAACGTCGCGTCCAGGCTCGAGCACGCCTCCGCCGATCGCGGATCCCACACCTGCCTCCGACCCGGCTTCGACGCTGCCGGGCATGCCGCAGATGCTGACGAGCCCGTCGACCCCGGTGGCTGCCGAGTCACCGCCGTCGAACAAGACCGCGATCATGGGCTCGATGTCGGACGCAGGGCTCGTGTTGCCTCCGGTCGTCGCGAGCACCCCGTCGAGCGGACCGATCGGCAGGAAGACCGAGGTCCATGGTTCGAGCTCGCTGGCCGACCGGCTCGCCGCACTCAGCACGCCGGTGCCCGGATCGATCGCCGGTTTGCCCGCGGTTCCGCCCGGTGCCGATGCAGCTTCCGCGAAGCCGACGATCGCGAATGCCGAGACCGTCGGCACGCCGATCTATTCGTCGTCCGAGGCGTCGCCCGGGTCGTCGCCTGGGTCATCGCCTGGGTCGTCGCCCGGCGCGTCCGGGGCGCCGTCCCACACGCCCTCGCCCGTGCCCGCGCCGGCCACCGCGCCAGCTGCCGAGACCATGGCAGCCTCCGGCAAGCGCGCGCCATCCGAGGCCGATACGAGCGCCGGCGTTGCCGCGACGATGACCAGTGGCGAGGCGCTCCCACATCCCGCCGCCGCCGTCGCGCTGCCGAACCGGCGCGCCACGACCCAACCCGGTGGCAAGGGCGACATGCTCGGCGGTTGGGGCTGGGGCACCGGCCCTCACGAGGCGATCGCGCCGCCAGACGCCGACGTCGACAGCCTCTATCACGATGACCTCCAGAGTCAGGCCACCCGCAAGCGCCTCGTGATGGCGATCGGCGGAGCCGCCGCCCTGGTCCTCCTGATCGTGATCGCCGCCTTCGCGTTCGGTGGTTCGAGCGAGAAGAAGGAGAAGGTCTCGGCGAAGCCGACCGACAACGCGAACGCGGTCGACTGGAGCGCGCCCACCGATCGCGCGCCCGCTGTTGCGCCCGAATCTCCGCCGCCGACGACCGAGCCCGCCGTGGTCGACCCGGCGACGACACCGCTGGCCGACGCCGCCGCGAGCGTCGAACCGCCGAAACCGGAGCCCGCCGCCGTCGAGCCGCCGAAACCTGAGGCTGCCGTCGTCGAGCCGCCCAGGCCCGAGCCCGCGAAGATCGCGAAGCCGGAGCCCGTGAAGCCCGAGCCCGCGAAGATCGCAAAGCCGGAGCCCGTGAAGCCCGAGCCCAAGGTCACCAAGCCCGAGCCCAAGGTTGCCAAGGTCACACCGAAGCCCGAGCCCAAGCCGTCGTCGTGGGATCCGCTGAAGCCCAAGGTCGAAAAGAAGCGCACCGAGGCCAAGCCGATCGATCCGTATGCCGAGCCCCAAAAGCCTGCGAAGGTCGATGCGGCCGCCGCCTACAAGACGGGGCTCCAGCAGTTCGCGCGTGGCGATAGCAGTGGGGCGCTGTCGACGTTCCGGTCCGTGCTCGCCGCGGACCCGTTCTTCGCGCCGGCCCATCGCGGCCTCGGCATGGTCTACGAGAAGATCGGCAAGAAGGGCCAGGCCCGTAATTCGTTCCGCCGTTACCTGCAGCTGTCACCGACAGCGGGCGATGCCGAGCAGATCCGCGAGCGCATGGAGCGTCTCTGAGATGATGCGACCGTTCGTCGCTGCGCTCGCTGCCCTGACGCTCGTCACGAGCCTCGGTGACGTGCGCGCCGACGGCGAGAAGGTGCTCGTGCTGCGCAGCGAGGGCCGGGTCGATGGCAAGGCGCGCGGCAAGATCGAGGCGGCCGTCCTCAAGCTCGCGAAGACATCGAGCGCGGCGACACGCGGCGACATCACGTACGCCGAGGCGGCCGCAGCGGTCGGCTGCAAGCCCGAGCAAGCGGCGTGCAAGGACGAGGTCCTCGGCATGCTGGCGGTCGACGAGATCGTCACGATCACGGCGGACCCGAAGCCCGGAGGCGTCGAGGTCCTGGTGCGTCGCATCGGCAAGGGCGGCGTGACCCGTACCGCGATGACGGTCGTCGCCGTCGACAAGCCTGATCAGCTCGATGCGATCGGCCCGCTGTTCGGCAAGGAGCCCACGCCCACCACGACGCCGGAGACACCGCCCGCGCCGGCGATCACGAAGGTCGAGCCACGCCCGGAGCCCGCGCCACCCGAGCCCGCGCCGACGTTGCCGCCGCCCGCTGCGGTACAGGAACCCACGCCGTCGGTCGTGATCACGCCACCGACGAGCGAGCCACGGGATGACAGCTCGCACCCGAACAGCCGGCTCCACAAGTTGGGCATGATCGGCGGCGGCACGTTGTTCGTGGTCGGCCTCGTGTTCTGGGGCTCGGCAGCGAGCGTCGAGGGCGACATCGACACGGCACCACGCGAGACCAAGGAGCAGCTGCTGCGGCTCCAGGAGCTCGAGCAGGAGGCCGATGATTACGCGGCCGTCGGCAACCTGCTCGTGCTGACCGGCGTCGTCGTCGGTGGCGTCAGCACGTACTTCTTTCTCAAGGGACGCAAGCGAAGTTCCTCGACCGCCCGGATCACGCCGACCGTGATGGGCGATGGTGCGGGTATCGCGGTCACGTTCGGAGGTTCGCCGTGAAGGTCGTCATCATCTGGGTCGCGCTGATCGGGCTCGCGATCGCCACCGCCAGCAGCTGCTCGATCAAGCACCCGAGCGAGCAGTACGCGTGCGACACGCAGTCCGATTGCGATGCGCTCGGCGAGGGCCGCGTGTGTAGCGATGGACTCTGCGTGGTCCCCGGTGGCGGCAAGCTCGACGCCGGTGTGGTGATCGACGCCGCGAAGCGAGACGCCGCGTTGCCCGACGCGGCGGTGTGCCCGGCTGGTTGCACGTCGTGCGATCCCCAGCGGATGGAGTGCTTGATCGACTGCGCGATGACCCCGAACGGCTGCTCGGCTCAGGTCGTGTGTCCGATCGGCTGGGCCTGCACGATCAAGTGCAACGTCGGTAACTCGTGCCGCAATGGCGTCAACTGCCTGATGGGGAAGGCCTGCAACGTCGAGTGCACGGGCAACAGCTCGTGCCGCAACGTCGCGTGCGGTCCTGGCCCTTGCAAGGTCGGATGCACCGGCGCCAACTCGTGCCGCGGCGTCTCGTGCGGTGCGTCGTGCGCGTGCGATGTCACCTGCCCGCAGGCCGCGCTCTGCGAGAACGTGATCTGCACGTCGCTGCAATGCGACACCTTCGACGGTGGCTGCACGTCCGCGCGACCGGGCTGTGAGACCTGTCCGTGATGGACGCCGCTCAGCGGTACGTCGAGCTGTTGAACCACCATTCCGCTTGAAAGCCGAGGAAGTGGGTGACCCGGCCGTCGCGGCGCGGATCGCCGGGCACGTAGAGATCGCGCGCGGCCTCGTTGCGAAACGCCGCGCGGTAGACGACGCGCAGCTGCGGGCGATCGTAGGCGGACGGGCCCATCGGGGAGTAGACGAGCATCGGCGCGACCTGGAACACCGATGGATCCTGCGCGAGCTGGGTGGTCGGGTTGATGCCCTTCGGAAACCGCGCCTGGTACGAGAGGTCGGCGCCGATCAAGACCTCGGGCATGTCGGGGATGATCCGCGCGAGCGGGCGAACATCGAGCGCGTACTCCCAGCCGTCGTCGTAGTCGGTGCCCGGGCCGTCGGCATCGGTGAAGCGCCGCGAGAGGGCGCCGAACATCACGTTGCCGATGCCCATGTCCCAGTTCGCTGAGGCGCCGAACGACAGCTCGTTCGCGCGCGCGGTCTTCAGGTCCGAGCCAAAGCTCGTCGGTGGTGCGAGCTCGTCGAACGCGGCGAGGCCCTTCGCGTAGCGCATGAAGAGGTTCGCGTGACGGCGGAAGCCGGCGCTCGGCGGTGCGAAGCCGAAGGTGCCGACCTCGGCGCCGACGAGGTAGCCGGTGTCCGATGGCAGCGCCTCGAACGTGCCGTCGACGCGGCGGCGCGTGCCCGACGGCAGCGCGTGGACCTCGCCGTGCACCTTCACCTTGAAGCTGGGATCGGCGATGCCGTTGTCGATCAGGTACGACGCGGTGCCGCTCACCACCATGCGCTGGCGGTTGAGCTGGACCACGGTGGTCGCGCCCTGCGCCGGGTTCGCGACGTCGATCTCCTGGAACTGGAAGTCGTTCTCGAGCCGGTTGACGCCCGCGTGGGCCGCGATCTCGAGGACGTTGCCGCCCTGCTCGGTCTCCACACGGCGCCGCCGTCCGACGTGCCGATAGACGAGGCCGCCACCGACGGTGTTGAGATCGTCGAGCGGCCAGTAGTCGAAAAGATAGATATCGTCGCCGCGATACATCCGCGAGCCGACCCACGCGGTCAGGTGCGTCGACAGCTCGGCGTCGAGGTAGAAGTTGCGGAGCGCGGGCTGGGCGTCGAACTCGCCGGTCTCGTGAAACAGCGTGCTATCGAACGCGAGCGTGATCACCGGGCGCAGCAGCCGGCCCGCCGGCGTGATGAAGCCATACGACAGATCGAGCTCGAGGTAGCTCGGCTCGACGATGCGCGGCCCGTGCGCGACGACGTTCGCCGACTCGGGCTTGCCGCCGCGCAGATCGGTGCCGGCGATCACGCGGCCGTACGATCCGAAGCGAAAGCCGTGCCGCGACGATGTCCCGTCGGCGATCGTGAGCGGCGCCTCGAGGTTTGCCGTCGGCTTCGAAGGCTCGACGACCGGAGGCGTCGGCACCGTGGTCGCGGGCGGCTCGGGCGCGATCGGCTCTGGTTGCGGCGCCGGGGGTTCGGCGGCCGGCGGCTCATCCGGTGGTTGCGCTGGATCGGGTTGCGCGCTGGCGGTCGCGCTGGCTGTCGCCGCGAGCGCCACGAACATCACGCTGCGTGCGAACCGCATCCGGCGCCCCGAAGCATGAAGCATGCCCGCGTCGTAACACGCGTTCTCGACGGCCTCGCGCCTCCGGGGTCGGTTCACATCGCGCGGTCGTTGCCTAAGGCAACAATCGCAACATCATGAAGGGCTCAGGGCATCGGCCGAAGCTCGGACCGCGCCGGCTTCGTCTTCTGCATCGGCTTCGGCTTCGCCGCAGGCTTCTTCGCCTGGCGCTTGATCGCCCGAGCTCGAGACGACCGCTTCGCCGCGCGCGTGATCTTCGACGACTTCGTCGCCGGGCCGGCATCGCGCAGCTTGACGAGGACGGTGTCCTGCTTCGCGAGCGCGGTGGTCGGCCCACCGGCGACCGTCAGCGCGAGCACGAGGAGGACGAGCCGGATCATGGCCCTCTTCGTACTGGATTCTCCGGCCGACGACAATCACAACCTGATGGCCCACCGTTGCCGATCGCAACGCGCCTGCCGGTGGCGCCTCGAGTAGCCGGTGCAAGTCCCCGTTGCGGCGAGCCAGGTTCGCTGGTTTCGGCGGCCTCGCCTGGCATGGCCCTTGATGCGCATTCGGTCGATGCGTCGTATGTCGGTTGTCACGCTCGTCGTCCTCACGCTCGGCGCGCTCGGCGGTTGCCCAGGTTCACAGAATCCGGGGGGAGATGACACGGCCGGCGACGGCGGCATCGACGTGCCTCCGGATGGCGCGACGTGCGAGGCCAAGCCGACCTGCACGGTGACGATCCGCTACACCGGCACCGGCACCAACGTCTCGCTGCGCGGTGACTTCGCGCCGACCGGCTGGACCGTCGGCGTGCCGATGACGAAGCAGAACGGCGTGTTCGAGGTCACCCTGCCGGTCAAGGACCAGCAGGTCGTCGTCTACAAGTTCAACGTCGACGGCAACTGGATCGCCGACCCGACGAACACGCGCAAGTCGCCCGATGGCCATGGCGCGTTCAACTCGGTGGTCCGCGTCGACTGCGACGAGTGCCCGACCCGACCGGCGTTCGACTGGCGCGACTCGATCATGTACTTCGTGATGATCGATCGGTTCGCGAACGGCGACATGGCCAACGACGCGCCGATCTCCGGCGTCGAGGGCCCGGGCCAGTACCAGGGCGGCGACTTCAAGGGACTTCGCGAGAAGATCGACGCCGGCTACTTCAACGACCTCGGCGTCAACACGCTGTGGCTGACGTCGCCGATCGACAACGCCGACAACTCGAACCCCGGCTCGGATGGCCACGCGTACTCCGGCTATCACGGTTACTGGCCGAAGGACCTCGATGCCGCCGAGTCGAAGTACGGCAGCGAGGCCGAGCTCAAGGCGGTCGTCGACGCGGCGCACGCCAAGGGCATCCAGGTGCTGATCGACTACGTGATGAACCACGTGCACGCGTCCAGCCCGGTGTACGCAGAGCACCCGGACTGGTTCTGGCCGAATGACAACGGCAACGGCGGGAACTGTGTCTGTGGCTCGGGCTGCAACTGGGACAACGACCGTATCCGGTGCTGGTTCGATCCGTTCCTCCCCGACTTCAATTTCCAGAACGCCGACGCGCGCCGCTACTCGATCGAGAACGCGATGGCGTGGGCGAAGCGACTCGGCGTCGACGGATTCCGGCTCGACGCGGTCAAGCACCTAGAGACCTCGTGGCTGACCGACCTGCGCGCACGCATCGACCCCGAGGTCGCGTGGGACCAGCCGTTCTACATGGTCGGCGAGACCTTCGATGGCAGTCGCGATCTCATCAAGTCGTACGTCAACCCGAGCACGATGCTCGACGGCCAGTTCGACTTCCCGCTGCGCGGTCAGGTGCTCTCGAACATCCTCCGCCGCGACGGCACGATGGGTGACCTCGGCGGCTTCCTCGCATCGAACGACTCGTTCTATGGAGCCGGCTCGGTGATGTCGACATTCCTCGGCAACCACGACGTGCCGCGCACGATCCACATCGCCGAGGACAACCCGCAGTTCGGCTCGTGGGACGGCGGCAAGGATCGCGCGTGGAGCAACCAGCCGTCGCTGCCGGCCGGCAAGAACCCGTACGAGCGGCTGACCGTCGCGTACACGCTGCTGTTCACGCTGCCGGGCATCCCGATGCTCTACTACGGCGACGAATTCGGCATGCCGGGCGCCGGCGATCCCGACAACCGCCGCTTCATGCAGTGGTCGGGCTACACCGCGAACCAGACGTTCTTGCGTGATCGACTCGCGAGCCTCGCGAAGGCACGCACCCAGCATCTCGCGCTGCGCCGCGGCACGCGCACGCAGCTCGGCGTCACCAACGACGTGATGATCTACAAGATGACGGCGCCCGGCGACACCGTGTTCGTCGCGCTCAACCGCGGCGATGCGGCGCAGGCCGCGCCGGGTCTGCCCGCGGGCAGCTACACCGACGTCGTGACCGGCCAGGCGGTGACCGCACCGCTCCAGGTGCCCGCGCGGACCGGGCTCGTGCTCGTCGCGCAGTGAACGTTAGGTTCGGGCGCTACCGTTAGACGAAAAACGGCAAAATCGACGCAATAATTAACAATTACACGCATTTACTCCGTGAGACCGGAGGTCTGTATTCCTCCGACGTTTCCCGACTGCTAAGGTCCGCGCGATGCGCCGCGCCCTGCTGTTTGTCGCTCTCGTGCTGGCGCTCGCGCCCGCGTGTCGCCGCGATCCCAAGCCGATGACGCCGAAGGAAGGCGAGTTGCCGCCGCTGCCGCCAGCCTCCGGCACCGCGGTCGGTTACCTCGTCGACAACGCCGGTCAGCTCCGGCTGCGCGACGACCAGCTCACCAAGCTGAAGCAGATCGACAACAGCCTGTCGGCGCGCAACGACTCGATCGATACCCAGCTCCGCACGATCGAGAGGCCCGACGAGGAGCCGGCCGAGAAGGACAAGCCGCCGCCGCGTCACAACAACGCACCCGGCGCGCAGGTCAAGACCACGCGCGACTCCGCGAAGCTTCACCAGGCCAAGGCCGAGAACGATCGCGACGCGCTCGAGAAGGCGTTCGCGCTGCTCGACGACGACCAGAAGCAGATCGCGAAGCAGCTGCTCGACGAGCGCGGCATCTCAGTCCCCGGGGCACCCGGCGCCGGGCAGCAGCAACCGCCGCCGCGCCCCGAATCCGAGGGCGTCCCGCTCGAGCCGTGACACGACACGACCTATGGCTGCCAACCTTGACGTCGCGGACGCATCTGCGTGTAGATCGCGCCGTGCGTAAGACCTTCCTGCTTCCCCTGTTCCTCGCCGCCGCGTGCGGTGCCAGCAAACCCGAAACGGTCCCCGCACCGCCGCCGTCGGGTGGCGAGCCGACCACGGATATCACGCCCGTCGCGAAGCCCGCGGTCGACGTCGACGCGCAGCTGATCACCGACGCCAAGGCGTTCGTCACGGCGACAGATGCCGAGCTGCGCAAGGTCCTGGTCGCGGCCGCCGAGGCCGAGTGGGCGAACCAGACAGACATCACGCCGGCGCACGAGGAAGCCGCCGCGAAGGCGAACCGCATCGTCAACGATACCGTCGCGCGGATGATCAAGGAGGCCCGCCGCTTCGAGCCCGTCCTCGCCAAGCTCGACCCGCTGACGCGCCGCCAGCTCCAGAACTTGCTCTATCAGATGACGGTCTCGACGCCGATCGCGCCGTCGCCCGATGACCCGAAGCAGGCCGAGGAGCTCGCGAAGGTCGCCGCCGAGATGGGCTCGACCTACGGCAAGGGCAAGGTCTGCGAGCAGGTGAAGGGCAAGCAGGTCTGCAAGGATCTCGACGCGCTCTCGAAGACGATCCAGACCACGCGCAAGCCCGACGTCGCGCTCGCCGCGTGGAAGGGCTGGCACGACACCGTCGGCCGCGCCGAGCGCGATCTGTACCGCCGCTACGTCCCGCTCGCGAACGCGGGTGCCAAGGCGATCGGCTTCGCGAACGTCGCCGAGATGTGGAAGAGCGCCTACGACATGCCGGCCGACGCGTTCGAGGCCGAGACCGATCGGCTCTACAACCAGCTCAAGCCGCTCTACGAGCAGCTGCACTGCTACACGCGTCGCAAGCTCAACAAGATGCACGGCGACAAGCTCGTGCCGAAGACCGGCTCGATCCCGGCGCACCTGCTCGGCAACATGTGGGCGCAGACCTGGGGCTGGCTCTACAAGGAGCTCGAGCCGTACCCGGGTCAGGCCCCCGTCGACGTCACGCCGACCCTCGCGAAGAAGGGCGCGTACGACGAGCAGAAGATGGTGCGGATCGCCGAGGCCTTCTACACCTCACTCGGCATGCCGGCGCTCCCCGACACGTTCTGGCAGCGATCGATGTTCCAGAAGCCGGCGGGCAAGGACGCGATCTGTCACGCGAGCGCGTGGGACGTCGGCTTCAACAACGACCTGCGCATCAAGATGTGCATCCAGAAGACCCACGAGGAGCTCGACACCATCCACCACGAGCTCGGGCACAACTACTACCAGTCCGCCTACCACAAGCTGCCGATCCTCCTGCAGAACGGCGCGAACGACGGCTTCCACGAGGCGATCGGCGACACCGTCGTGCTGTCGATGACGCCGGACTACCTCAAGCAGAAGGGCCTGCTCGCGAAGACCGTCAAGAACGACAAGATCGTCATCAACCGCCAGATGAACACGGCGCTCGAGAAGGTCGCGTTCCTGCCGTGGGGCCTGATGGTCGACAAGTGGCGGTGGGACGTGTTCTCCGGAAAGGTCCAGCCCGACCAGTACAACGATCACTGGTGGGCGCTGCGCAAGCAGTACCAGGGCATCGTGCCGCCGGTCGTGCGCGCTCCGACGGACTTCGATCCCGGCGCGAAGTACCACGTCCCCGCGAACGTGCCGTACATGCGTTACTTCCTCGCCGCCGTCCTGCAGTTCCAGTTTCATCGCGCGCTCTGCAAGAAGGCCGGCCACACCGGTCCGCTCCACGAGTGCTCGATCTACGGGAACAAGGCCGCGGGCGACGCGTTCTCGACCATGCTCGCCGCCGGCGCCGCGAAGCCGTGGCAGGACATCCTGTTCGACATGACCGGCGAGAAGGCGATGGACGCGACCGCGATGCTCGAGTACTTCGCGCCGCTCAAGGGTTACCTCGAGACCCAGAACCAGGGCCAGACCTGCGGCTGGTGATCGAGGCGGGCGATCGCGTGAAGCTCGTCGGCATCCCGCCCGGGCTCCGCGACGACGAAGATCTGCAGACCCGGTCGTTGTTCGAGAAGTGCCTCGGCCAGACCTTCGTCGTGCAGGCGTACGAGCCCGCCACGCGCGCCGACGGCTCGGAGTATCCGCTCTTCGAGCTTCACGTCGGCGATGTCACGAGGCTGCCAACTTTGAAGCGCCGGTGCGCAGGATCCTGATGCCGAAGACCGAAGGCCACGTCGCGCTCGCTCCGCCACCACTCGTCCAGCTTGCGTATTCGTGCTCGTGCGCGGCCGGAGATCCCAACCTTCACCGCCGAGAGAGCTCCGCGAGCACTTCCTCGGCAGAAAATGTCGGCGCGCCCGCTCTCCGTTCGGCGATCGACGCCGCGATTTCCTCGCGCACGGCTGCGCGCTCGGTGTCGTCGAGCTCATCCCAATCGTCGGCGATCTCGAGCGGCACCACGCTGCCCTCCGGCAAGTCCGTCGGCTCGTCGAGCACGAGCCGACCGTTCTTGACCTGCGCCTTGAGCACCATGTCGGCAATCGTATCGCGCCTCGTGCGCTTCCGCATCCGCGATCAGCTCGGCCCACCCCTTGGGAAGGCGTGAGCTCCGTGTGTCGAGCTGCGATGCGCAGCGACGAGTGCACGATATCGGCGAATTCAAGTCGCGCGATCAGGCGTCGACCGGCGGCAGGATCTCGGAGACCGCGAGCGTGACGTCGGGAAACGTCAGCATCGCGATCGTCTCGCCGCGGTGGTGCGTGGTCTTCGAGCGCCACTTGCCGCGCTTGCGATCGCGGTAGACCTCGACGACCTCGTCGACGTGGTTGACGATCCAGTACTCGTCGACCTCGGCGAGGCCATAGAGCTTCGCCTTGACGCCCTGGTCGCGATCGAGTGACGACCGCGAGACCTCGACCACGAGGTACGCCCGCGATGGATGCTGTTTCCAGTAGTCGTCGTTCGGCACGACCATGATGTCGGGCTGGGGCTCGGAGATGTCCGAAGCAGCGAAGCTGTTCTGGTCACGCACCATCGCGCGATCTCCGAGGCTGGCCTCGATCTTCCGGCGCACGCGATAGATCGACGTGCCGTGTGCGGGGTCAACCGGCGGCATCTCGACCACCACACCGAACAGCAGCTCGACCCGCTCGTTGTCGAAGAAGCCCTCCACGCCGAGACGCTCGTACTCGACGCGCTTCAGTGGTCGGAAGCCAGAGCCCGTGACATCGCTCGGCAGCATCGTCTCCATGATCGTACTCCTGCACGTGCCACGACGCAGCACGCTTCAGGCCACCCCGCAGTGGCGTGATCTCGCGCGATTACGTGTGCGACGCGTCCGATGCTCGGACGCTGGCGACGGTGGTCATCAGCAGGCCAGCGTGCGGACGAGCTTGCCCTTGCGGAAGACCCAGAGCGTGTCGGGGATCCCGGTGGTCCAGACCTCGTCGCGGGTGAGCGGCGTCGTCGCGATGACGGCGACCCGATCGTGCGGCGTGGTGACCGCGGCGAAGTCGACGCTGACGTCCTCGTCGGCGAGCGTGGCCTTCGCGAACGGCGCCTTGCGGATGATGTAGTGGAGCTTGGTCGCGCAGCGGGCGAACAGCTGGGTGCCGTCGCCGAGCAGCATGTTGAACGAGCCGAGCTTGCCGATCCGACCGGCGTACTTCGCGACCGCGTTGCTGTAGTCGACCTGCGAGCGCGGGCCCTGCGGGAAGTCGTGATGGAGCGCGGCCAGCAGGTAGCAGAAGGCGTGCTCGCTATCGGTGTCGCCGATCGGATTGAAGCGACCGAGCTTGAGCTTGCGGACGCCCTTCACCGTGCCGTTGTGTGCGTACACGAAGTGCCGCCCCCAGAGCTCGCGCACGAACGGATGCGTGTTGGCGAGCGAGACCTGGCCGCGCGTCTTGCGGCGGACGTGAGCGATCGCGAGGAGCGTCTTGATCGGGTGCTCGCGCACGAACTTCGCGAGTGGGGAATCGGCGGCGGGCTGCGGATCGAGAAAGACTCGCGCGACGCGTCCTTCGTAGAGAGCGAGGCCCCAGCCGTCCGAGTGCGGACCGTGCTTGCCCCCGCGTCCCGCCAGTCCCGCGAACGAGAACACGATGTCGGTCAGGACGTTGCACTCCATCCCGAGCAGCTCACACATCGGGGTTCAGTCTCACATGCTCGCGGGACGCGAATGAGGTCGGGCGCCGATCATGTTTGCCGCCGAGGCATCGTTGACGCGGTGTGTGACCAGGTCAGCAGGCACCAACCAACTGCAGTGACCTGGCAGGCGGATCCGCCACCCTCGCGCAAGTTCGCGACCTGACGGGGTTCTCACGAGCCACCTGGTGGCACATGCGCTGCACGAGGACCCGACAACATCAATCCTCGCCGGGAGATACGCCATGACGACCTCGATCACCAAGAACCTGTCCCTGTCCCTCGCCCTGGCCCTCGCGGCCGTCGCCACCGGCTGCGCCGCGGACTCGCCGGAGCAGGACGATGACGGTGGTGGCGGTGGTGGCGGTGGCGGCGATGACGCTCCGCAGCCGCTCGATGCGAGCGGCCGCTTCCAGCTCCGCTCGAACTTCGACCTCGCGACGAACGCACCCGGCAAGGCCGGCGATGTCGTCCGCGCGATCATCGACGCGACGGACAGCCCCGACGACCCGACCGGCTGGATCATCGATCAGATGATCGCGAAGATGCCGAGCGGCACCTTCAAGACCGTGCTCACGAACTCCAAGCCGTTCATCGCGGGCTACCTCAACGACCGCCTGCTCGACCTCGCCCCTGACTTCGTGTCGACGATGGTCCAGGTCGGCAACGACTTCGGTCAGATCTCGAAGAACTTCGGCCTCAACGAGACGCTCGAGGTGTCGAAGGCCGGCGCGGACTACACGTCGATGCACACCGTGCTCGGCGCGCACTTCAAGATCGACAACGTCGAGAGCGACCACCTGTTCGCGGACTTCAACGTCGAGAACGTCGTCGCCCCGAACGTCGGTGTGACGCTCGACCAGGCCGGCAAGCTCGGCATCGCCGACCACAAGGTCGCGGTCTCCTACGGCAAGATCCTCCGCATCGGCCTCGACGGCGCGATCATCCCGATGATCGACCCGACGGCCGCGAACCTCGGCCAGCTGCTGCAGCACAAGGTCGACTGCGCGAAGGTCGGCACCGCGATCTCGAACGCGATCGCCAGCGTGATCGGCTACGGCGGCCCGGCCAGCACCTACCAGACCGCCTGCAACCAGGGTCTGCTCGCCGGCGCGAACTTCATCTACGGCAAGATCACCGCGATCGACAGCACCGCCCTCGAGTTCGGCATCACCGGCACCGCGAAGGGCATCGACAAGAACAACGACCGCCAGATCGACTCGATCCTGACCGGCGCGTGGAGCGGCAACCTCAGCTACGGCCCGACCCCGGCGCCGCTGGCAGGCGCGACGTTCTACGGCGAGCGCATGTAACAAACGTCTTGGTTCGACAAGTGGGTCTCTCCGAGTGGCGGAGATCTCCGAGTCGAGGATGGCTGGCCGGCCGAGGTAATTCCGCCTCGGCCGGTTTTATTTTCGGCGCCGTTTCATCCGGCGCCGTCTGTTGTTTCGGCACCGGATTCCTCGGCGCCGCTTTGGTTCGACGCACGGAGCTCGCGCGCGCGATCTGCCGCACCGCGTGGGAACGCCGAGCCCGACCACCGGAGTTGCCGGCTTGTCGACGCCGGACATGCGGCCGTCGCAAGTTGCTGATCATCGTGCGCACCACTGCACGGATCAGGTGGCACATGCGCTGCACAAACGATTCTCACCAAGCCCACCCGACGGAGCAATGAAGATGATCACCACGCGCAACCTCTCGATGACCCTCCTGTTCACCCTCGGTGCAGCGGCCGCAACTGGTTGCGCTGCGGAGGTGGTCGGCTCCAACGATCCCGACGATCCGACCAACCCCGACAACCCGGACCAGCCCGTCCCGACGACGCCCGAAGGGCGCTTCGCGATGCAGAGCGAGTTCGATCTCGCGACGAACATGCCCGGCACGCCCGGCCAGGTCGTCAACTACTTCATCAACGCGACCGACGATCCCGATGACCCGACCAAGTTCCTCGTCGAGGAGCTGATCAAGGCGATGCCGGATGGCGCGGTCAAGACGAAGGCGCAGCAGTACGCGCCGTTCATCACCGGCTACCTCAACGATCGCCTGCTGCAGGTCGCGCCGAACTTCCTCACGAAGCTACGCGCCGTCGGCAACTCGTTCGGCCAGGTCGCGAAGAACTTCGGCACGCTCGAGACCCTTGAGATCAACGCGGCGGGCGGCGCGACCAAGGTCGTCAACGGTGTCCACTTCACCGTCGACAACGTCCCGCTCGACTTCCTGTTCGCGGACTACGCGATGCAGAACATCCAGGTCGATGGCCTGCAGGTCAGCCTCGAGCAGACCGGCAAGCTGACGATCAGCGAGCACAAGGTCGGCCTCAAGTACGGCGCGATGATGAAGCTCGCCCTCGACAAGGCGATCATCCCGATGATCGACCCGAGCGCCTCGAACCTCGGCGACATCATGAAGAGCGTCGTCAACTGCCAGGCCGTCGGCCAGTACGTGTACGAGGCGATCGACATCGGTTCGCCGAGCACCTTCCAGTCGGCGTGCACCGCCGGCCTGAACGCCGCCTCGGCCGCGCTCTACAACAAGATGTCGATGATCGACGGCGTCGCGCTCGAGCTCGGCCTCGCCGGTACCGCGCGCGGCATCGACCGCAACCGCGACGGCAAGATGGACGACATCCAGACCGGCCTGTGGACCGGTGGCCTTGGCTACGCCGGCACCCCCGCCCCGCTCGGCGAGGCGCCGTTCTTCGGCTCGCGCATGTAGAGCAGCCGTCCCACGACGACCAACGGCCACGGCCACTCCATCGGGGTGGCCGTTTCTGCGTCAGTACATCGAGCGTTCGGGAGCCGGCGCGCCGGCGTGGCGCTCGAGCTCGGCATTGACGAAGCCGCCGAGCACGATCGCGATCACCGAGAGGTAGAACCACAGGAGGATGATCACGGCCGAGCCGAAGGCGCCGTACCAGAGGTCGTAGGTCGCGACGTTGTTGACCCACTGCGACAGCGCGATCGAGAGCACGACGAGCAGCACCGTCGAGATCACCGCGCCGGGCCACAAGTGGCGGTCGGAGCCGAGGTCGCGCGGCGATGGGCCGAACCGGTACAGCGCGACGAGCGACAGGAACATCACCGACATCAGCGGGGGCCAGCGCAACCACTGGACGACCGCGTAGCCGTCGAGGCGGAGCAGCGCGAAGATCGCGGGCAGCGCGACGACGACGCCGAACATCAGCATCAGCCCGACGAGCGTCCCGCCGGCCATCGCGATCGTGACCGCGAGCTTGACGATCGGGCGGCGGCGCTCGCGGACGCGGTAGGCGCGGTTAAGGGTGTCGATCAGCGCGCGCGCGGCGCCACGGGCGGAGATCACCGCGATCAGCACGCTCGCCGCGAGCGCGAGCCCGAGCTCGCGAGACGAGCTCTTGGCCTGGCGCTCGAGCTGCTCGGCGATGAACGCCACGACCTGGCCCGGCAGCACGCTGGAGAGCCCACCGACGTGCGAGTTGATCTCCCCGGGATCCGCGACGACGCCGTAGATCGCGACCGCGGCCGCGAGCGTCGGCACGACGGCGAAGATCGCGAACAGCGCGGTGCCGCCGGCGAGGATCGGCATCTCGCCGAGCAGCGCATCGCGCGCGGCCCGCAGCCAGTGCGCGACCACGCGGTCACTCGTGTTGAGCCACGCTTGCGCGCGGATCAGGAACCTCACGCCCCGATCCTACGCCATTGCGGGAGCTACGATCGCCTCGTGATCGACAGCCATTGCCACCTCGACGTCGATGCGTTCGACGGCGATCGCGAGGCGATGATCGCGCGGGCCAAGGCGGCCGGCGTGCACGGCATGCTGGTCCCGGCGATCCGCCCGCGCACGTGGGACGCGCTGCTCGCGCTCGCGGCGCGCCATGCCGGCGCCGGCGTGCGCTGCGCGATCGGCATCCACCCGCAGATCGTGCCCGACCTCGAGGCGGACGAGCTCGCCGGTGATGTCGTGCAGCGGATCGTCACGGCGGCGGCCGCGGCGATCGCGATCGGCGAGTGTGGGCTCGACGGGGGCACCGGCGCCCACGAGCTGCAGGAGCTGATCCTGCGAGCTCACGTGCGCGCCGCGCGCGAGACCGGCAAGCCGCTCGTGATCCACGTGCTGCGCGCCCACGATGCGGCGCCGCGGATCCTGCGCGAGGAGCGCATCCACGAGGTCGGCGGGGTGCTGCACAGCTACTCGGGCGGTGCCGAGCTCGTCCCGATCTATCGCGACCTCGGGCTCGCGTTCTCGTTCGCGGGACCGATCACGTATCCCAACGCGCGGCGTCCGGTCGAGGCGGCACGGGTGATCCCGCGCGAGCTGCTGCTCGCCGAGACCGATGCGCCGGACCAGGCGCCGGCGGCGCATCGCGGCGGTCGCTCGGAGCCGGCCTACCTGGCGGCCGTGATCGCGGGCCTCGCGGCGGCGAGGGACGAGGATCCGACCGAGGTTGCCGAGCTCACCGCGGCCAACGCCCGCAGGCTGTTCGCGAGCTGGTAGCCCTGGATTCTCCGAGGTCACCCCCGGCGACACCGCACTTTCACGGTTGACAGAAACCGCGGTTGCCCAATGATCGGGCGATGCCGCATCGCCGTTTCGACCGGGCTGCTCGTTTGCTCGGAGATGCCGGCGTCCAGCGGCTCGCGAGCTCGACCGTCACGGTGTTCGGGATCGGCGGCGTCGGCTCGTTCGCGGCCGAGGCGCTCGTGCGCAGCGGCGTCGGTCGGGTGATCCTGGTCGACTACGATCGGATCTGCGTCACCAACGTGAACCGCCAGCTTCACGCGATGAAGGGCACGCTCGGCAAGTCCAAGGTCGCGGTGATGGCCGAGCGGTTGCGGCTGATCAACCCGGACGCGACGATCGAGGCGCGCCACGAGTTCTACAGCGCCGAGACCTCCGCGCGGCTGCTCGTGCCCGAGCCCGACGTCGTGATCGACGCGATCGACAACGTCGCCGCGAAGATGCACCTGATCGCGACCTGCGTGCGCGAGCGGCTCCGCCTCGTGTCGGCGATGGGCGCGGCCGCGCGCCTCGATCCCACGGCGGTGCGCGTCGCCGACCTCTCCGAGACCCGCGTCGATCCGTTCGCGCGCGAGCTCCGGCGCAACCTGCGCCGCAAGCACGACATGGATTGCACCAAGCCGGTCGGCGTGTGGGCCGTGTACTCCGAGGAGCTGCCGACCCCGCCGCACGCCCTCGCGTACGATGACGGCGCGTTCGAGTGCGTGTGCCCCGGCGGCACGAACGGCATGAACGACTGCGATCACAAGAATCGCGTCGAGGGCTCGGTCGCGTTCGTCCCGTCGGTGTTCGGCCTGACCGCGGCCTCGGTCGCGATCAAGCTGATGCTCGGCATGCCGCTGCCGCTGCCGCGCACGCCCGGTGTCGATGCCCCGCGGCCGCGCCGCTCGAGCCGCCAGCTGCCGACGCCGGCGAGGTCGAGTTAAGTTAGGCTGTCGCCATGCGGAGCTGTCTCCTGATCCTCGTCGTGGTGCTCGGCAGTGGTGCCTGCAAGAAGTCGCCGCCCCCGCCGACCCGCGCGAGCTGCGAGGTCCCGAGCACGAAGACGTGCGAGGACTACGAGAGCCGGGCCAAGCTGTTCACCGAGAGCCGGCGCGGCGAGTGCAAGCAGGTCCAGGGCGTGTGGCGCGACACTCCGTGCCCCACTGCCGAGCTCGCCGCGAGCTGCACCGAGGTGACCAAGAAGTGGACGCGGATCCGGCGCTACTACAAGGGCGCGATCACCGAGGAGCCGCTCGCGCGGCTCGCCGTCCAGTGCGGAGCCTATGGCACGTGGACGGCCGGTACACCGTAACGATCGCCGGCAGGCTGCGCGCGGGGATCGCCGGTAGGTTGCGCGCGGGGATCGCCGGCGTGCTGCTCGCGGGTGTGCTTGGCTGCGGCCGCGAGCCGGCGCCCGCCGCGCCACCGCTCGCCGGGTATCTCGAAGGACTGGCCGGCGCGAGCCTCGAGACCCGCACGCGCGCCGTGCAGACGTGGAAGCTCGATCGCGCGAGCTGGGATGCGATCGTGATCGCGCCTTACCGGCCGCTGCACCCCGAATACGAGCGCCACTTCGACATGGCGGTGCCGATCCTCGTCGAGCGGCTCGCGACCCGCCAACCGATCGCGACCCGCGCGCACTTCGCCGGCGATCCACGCGGGACCCGGGGCCAGGCGATCACGCGGTGGGCGCTGCCGACGCTCGCGAAGGCCGAGGTCGCCGAGCTCGCCGGGCCGCCGCCGGTGCCACTCGACGCGGTGTTCGTCGCCGTCAGCAGCCAGGGTGCGCGATCGTGGCGCGCGCTCGTCGGGCTCGACGCGATCGTCCGCGACGAGATCGCGGGCCTCGCACCGGCGTGCGGACGCGTCCTCGATGCGATCGAGCCCGCCGGCGGCCGCTGCATCGAGGCCGCCTGGGCCGTCGCGGATGCGGCGCTGCAGAGCGATCTGCCGCGATTCGCGCAAGCCTGTCGACTCGCGGGCGGCCTGTGCGCGGCGCCCGGCCGGTGATCCGGCGGGTCAGATCATGCGGCGAACCCGCCTCGTGCCAGCGCGCGTCGCTGATATAGACGGGTAACAAGCCAATGTCGGACTACATCCATGTGCGGCGAGTGCGTCTCGGGCCGTCCCATGTTCCGACGGGATACACGAGACACGATGCAGGGGGCGAGCTCATTCCCGCACCCGCCGAACTTCACATCGTCAGAATGGACGGGGATCCAGGCTTCTTGCTCCTCTACCTCGATGAGCAAGGCAACGAAATGACGGACACCTATCACGAGTCTCTCGAACGTGCGCTGGAGCAAGCTCGACGTGAGTTTGGCGTCGAGCCAAGCGAATGGCAGATGTTTCAAGAGTGACTGCTGAAGCCGATTGCCCGACCAGCGAAGCTATCGGTAGTCGTCTTCACGCTGGTGTCGCGCGGCGATGATCGTCACGGTGCGTGGACGCTCGATCTCGAACAACACGACGTATCCCGTCTTGCCGAACGGGATCACGAGCTCGCGAATGTAGACCGACGATGCCCCTGCCTTGCGGCAGGAATAGGGCGAAGTCTCCAGCATGGCGATTCCTCTGCGAATCGCGGCAAGAGCCCGCTTGGCCGCGCGTGGATTCTTCTCGAGCAGGAAGTCATACAGGCGAAGCAGATCGGCTTCGGCTTCCTCGGTGAATCGAACGATGTGGCGGACCATCGAGGTCAGCGAGCGAGGCGTGCTCGGGTGAGTCGCTTCGACAATTTCTCGATCACCGCGTCGGTACTCACGTAGCGCCCCGTACGCCGCGCCTTCGCCGCGCTCGCGAGTCCACGCGCAACAAACGCCTGCTGATCGAGACGCTGCGCGACACTCTTCTGCAACGCGTCCAGCATGAAGCTCGACAACGTTTCACCCTCCTCGAGGACCGCCTCGGCCTGACGCCGCAGCTGGGCGGAGACGCGCAGGGGCGGAATCGTCATCGTCTTCATGAGCTTCACTGTATCGCATCTGCGATGCATGACAACGACGTACGCCGCGAGCTGGCGTCGGCCTGGAGCCGTGACAAGCGCACGACGCAGCGGCGGTTGCTCGGCAAGGAGAGGGAGACGGATCCAACGATTCCCTTGCGGACGTCGCGTCGTCGCGGCAGCCCCGCGCTCGGGCACGCAGCGTTCGTGATAGCGTTCGGCGCGTGCCGCCGCTGTTTCACCGCATCCTGATCGCGAATCGTGGCGAGGTCGCAGTCCGGGTCGCGCGCGCGTGCGATGCGCTCGGCATCACGCCGGTGTTCGCGCTCAGCGAGGCCGATCGCGCCGCGCCGTACACCCGCGATCGCGAGGTCGTGGTGCTCGGGCCCGCACGTGCCGCGCAGTCGTACCTCGACGTCGAGCGCGTCGTGCAGGCGGCCGTCCAGGCGCGGTGCTCGGCGCTGCATCCGGGCTGGGGCTTCCTCTCGGAGAACCCGCTGCTCGCGACGCTGTGCGCGCAGCACGGCGTGACCTTCATCGGGCCGCCGCCTCACGTCACCACGCTGATGGGCAGCAAGACCCGCGCGAAGGCCGCGATGCGCGCCGCAGGCATGCAGCTGATCCCGGGCAGCGACGGCGTGCTGACCTCGGTCGAACATGCGAAGGCGGTCGCGGCCGACGTCGGCTTCCCCGTGCTGTTCAAGGCCGAGAACGGCGGCGGCGGACGCGGCATGCGGATCGCGCGCAGCGCCGGCGAGGTCGAGACCGCGTATGGCGAGGCCCAGGCCGAGGCGCGCGCGGCGTTCGGTGGTGACCGCGTGTTCCTCGAGAAGCTCGTCGAGGCCGGCCGCCACGTCGAGATCCAGATCCTCGCGGATCGCTACGGCCACGCCGTCCACCTCGGCGAGCGCGACTGCACCGTGCAGCGCAACCACCAGAAGCTGATCGAGGAGAGCCCGTCACCGGCGATCTCGAACGACGTGCGCGCCGCGACCTGCGCCGCCGCCGCACGCGCTGCAGCCGCCGTCGGCTACGTCGGGGCCGGCACGATGGAGCTCTTGCTGGATGGCGATGTCCTCCGGTTCATGGAGATGAACTGCCGCCTCCAGGTCGAGCACACGGTCAGCGAGGAGCGCACCGGCAAGGATCTCGTGACAGCGCAGATCGAGATCGCCGCCGGCCGCCCGCTCGCGTGGACGCAGGACACCATTCCGCTGACGGGCCACGTCATCGAGTGCCGGATCAACGCCGAGGATCCCGCGAACGGCTTCGCGCCGGCGCCCGGCACGATCACGACGTGGCGCCCACCGGTCGGTGACGGCATCCGCGTCGATACCCACGTCGAGGCCGGCTACGTCGTCCCGCCGTTCTACGACTCGTTGCTCGCGAAGATCATCGTGACGGGCCGAGATCGCGACGACGCGATCGCCCGGATGCTCGCCGCGCTCGCCGCGTTCGAGGTCACCGGCGTGCCGACGACGATCCCGATGCACGCACAGATCCTCGCGAGCGACGCGTTTCGCACCGGCGCCTACGACACCCGCGCGATCCCGGGGTGGCCGTGACCGCCCCGGTCACCCTGCGGCGCACCACCGGCACCGATCCGGCGTTCGTCACGCTCGTCAAGCAGCTCGACGAGGAGCTGGTCGCGATCTACGGCGATGTCCAGGTCGAGTACGCCAAGTACAACAAGCTCGAGGTCGACACCGCCGTCGTCGCGTCGATCGACGGCACGCCGGTCGGCTGCGGTTGCTTCAAGCCGTTCCCCGGCGATGCGGCCGCGGTCGAGCTCAAGCGGATGTTCGTCGCGCCGATGCATCGCGGTGAGGGCGTCGCCCGCGCGGTCATGGGCGAGCTCGAGGCGTGGGCGCGCGAGCTCGGCCGTGCCGCCGTGGTGCTCGAGACCGGCTCCAAGCAGCACGACGCCGTACGGCTCTACGAGCGCGCCGGCTATGCGCGGATCCCGAACTATCCGCCGTACGACGCGATGGCGCTCAGCATCTGCATGCGCAAGTCGCTCGGCTAGCTCGTCGACGGTGTCGACCGCTTGAGCTAACGTCGCCGCGCATGTCGTTCGTACCGCTGGTTCCGATCGGTGACCCGCTCTCCAAGCTCGCCGACGAGCGCACGGTCAGCGATCAGCGAGCAGCCCTCGCGAAGCTCGAGGAGCGACTGCGCGAGCGCCGGCGCGAGGTCGAGGGCGGCTGGGGACCGTCGTATGTCGAGCGCGTCCACAAGAAGGGCAAGCTGACGGCGCGCGAGCGGCTCGCGAAGCTCGCGGATCCGGGCACGCGCACGTTCGAGACCGGCACGTTCGTCAACTACGGCGAGGTGTTCCCCGGCGATCAGAAGTCGCCGGCGGCGGGTGTGGTGACCGCGTTCGCGCGCGTCGAGGGCCGCTGGTGCATGGTGATCGCGAACGACAACACGGTCGCCTCGGGCGCGTGGTGGCCACGCACGCCGGAGAAGATCCAGCGCGCGCAGATGATGGCGATGCGGCTGCGGCTGCCGACGATCTACCTCGTCGACTGCTCGGGGCTGTTCCTGCCCGAGCAGAGCAAGAGCTTCCCGGGCGCGCGCGGCGCCGGCCACATCTTCAAGATGAACAGCCTGCTGTCGGCGAACGGCGTGCCGCAGATCGCGTGCGTGTTCGGCGATTGCATCGCGGGTGGCGGCTACATGCCGATCATCTCGGATCGCGTCTACATGACCGAGCAGGCGTACATGGTGATCGCCGGCGCGGCGCTGATCAAAGGCGCGAAGAGCCAGAAGATCACGTCGCTCGACATCGGCGGCCCCGAGGTCCACGTCCACCAGTCCGGCTGCGCGGATGTCCGGGTTCCGGACGACGAGACCCTGCTCGCGTGCATCCGCCGCGACGTCACCCGGCTGCCGTCGTCGGGCGCGGCGTTCTACCGCGGCGACCTCGACGCGATCGAACCTCGATTCGCGGCGGCCGAGCTCGGCGGCATCCTGCCGACCGATCACCGCGAGGCGTACGACGCGAACCAGGTGCTCGCGCGGCTCGTCGATCAGTCGCTGTTCTGGGAGGTGATGCCCGAGGTCGGCGAGGAGATGATCTGCGGGATCGGCCGCGTCGGCGGGCTGTACGCCGGCTTCGTGATCAACCGCCAGGGGCTCGTCGGGGACCCCGAGCATCCGGGCCGCCAGCGGCCGTCGGGCATCCTCTATCGCGGCGGCATCGCGAAGATGAGCGCGTTCTCGCGCGCCTGCAACGACGACGGCATCCCGCTGATCTGGCTGCAGGACATCAGCGGCTTCGACATCGGCCGCGAGGCCGAGGCCCACGGCCTGCTCGCGTACGGCAGCTCGCTGATCTACACGAACTCGACGAACCAGACGCCGATGTTCACGGTGCTGCTGCGCAAGGCGTCGGGTGCCGGCTACTACGCGATGAGCGGCCTGCCTTACGATCCGATCGTCCAGCTGTCGACGACGCTCGCGCGACTCTCGGTGATGGAGGGCCGCACGCTCGCGATCGCCGCGTTCAACACCAAGCTCGACGACGACTTCCAGATCATGTCCACCGATCCTGCGGAGCGCGCGAAGATCGAGGCCGGGATGCGCGAGACCGAGACCCGCATCGAGGGCGACATGGATCCGTTCGTGTCGGCGCGCCAGATGGACACCGACGAGATCGTCGAGCTCGGCGAGCTGCGCGCGTACCTCGCGGCGCTCGTCGAGATGGCGTACCAGGGCACCGGCTACCGCCGCGTCAAGAACCCGCGGATCTGGTCGATGCACGACCTTCGCGAGCTCGTCGGAGGCTTGCGGTGAGGGTGCACGAGAAGTCGGTCATTGCGACCGCGCGCACGATCAATGCCGCGCCGAGCGCCGCGGCCGATGCCGCGATCGTACTGGCGAGCCCGCTGCCCGGGCTGTTCCGGATCGCGCTGAAGGTCGGTGACGTCGTGCGGCCCGGCACGGTGCTCGGCGAGCTCGAGGTCCTCGGCCAGCTGATCGCGGTCGTCGCTCCGCCCACCGCGAGCGGCGCCGTCACCGCGATCTGCGGCGCACACGCGCGGCCTGCCGTCGATCACGGCGCGATGCTGGTCACCCTCGATCCGCACGCGTCAGCGGCGCCCGGTGCGGTCACGGCAGCAGCCGCAACGACCTCGACCACGGGCCTGGTGTTTCGTGCGCCGACGAGCGGCCGCTTCTACGGACGCCCGGGCCCCGACAAGCCCGCGTTCCTCACCGCGGGCGCCGAGCTCGTGCCCGGCACGACCGTGTGCCTGCTCGAGGTGATGAAGACGTTCCATCGCGTGACCTACGGCGGCACTGGCTTGCCCGAGCGAGCGCGCGTGCGCGACGTGCTCGTCGCCGACGGCGACGACGTCAACGCCGGCGACGCTTTGCTCGCGCTCGACCCGGCCTGACCTCGCGGCACCGGATCGCGGCCGGGATCGCGGCTAGAATCTCGCGGTGACCGCCGGCGCCACGCGCACCCTGTCGATCGACGAGTCGCAGCTCGCCGCGACCGCGCGCGCCGATCACCTCTACGTGGCGCTCAGCGGCGGCAAGCCGATCGGCGGCGCCCGGTGGGCCCTCGACGGCATCGACCGCATCGAGATCGGCCGCGGCACCGCACGTACCGCTCGCCGCGACGGCCACACGCTGCACGTCGAGGTGCCCGATCCGTGGATGTCGTCTGCGCACCTGCGATTCGAGCGCGAGCGCGCGCACTGGCTCGCGGTCGACGCCGGCTCGCGCAACGGCATCCTCGTCAACGGCGCGAAGCAGGAGCGTGCGATCGTGCTCGCGCACGACATCGTCGAGGCCGGCCGCAGCTTCTTCCTGCTCCGCACCGGCGAGCCCGCGGCCGAGCCCGCGCTCGATCTCGCGCCGCGCACGCCGGGCACGCTCGCGACCCTCGATCCGCGGCTCGCGAACGCGTTCGACGAGCTCCGCCGGATCGCGACCTCGCAGCTCCCCGTCCTGATCGGCGGGCCGACCGGCGCCGGCAAGGAGCGCGTCGCGCGTACGCTGCACGAGGCGTCACGGCGGCCGGGCGCGTTCGTCGCCGTCAACTGCGGCGCGCTGCCAACCGGCCTCGTCGAGAGCGAGCTGTTCGGCCACAGGAAGGGCGCGTTCTCGGGGGCGATCGCCGATCAGCTCGGGCTCGTCGCAGCCTCGAGTCACGGCACGCTGTTCCTCGACGAGATCGGCGATCTACCGGCGCCCGCGCAGGCTGCGCTGCTGCGCGTCCTCGAGGAGCACGAGGTGCGCGCGGTCGGTGCCACCACGACGACCGCCGTCGATCTCCGCGTCGTCGCCGCGACCCATCGCGATCTCGACGAGCTCGTCGAGGACGGCGCGTTCCGCGAGGATCTGATCGCGCGGCTCGCCGGCTTCGAGATCGAGCTGCCGCCGCTCGCCGCGCGCCGCGTCGATCTCGGCGTGATGCTCGCCGAGCTCGTGCCGCCGACGACCCAGCTCGCGGCCACCGCGGCGCGCGCGCTGTTCGCCTATGGC
>JACCTC010000207.1 GCA_013812655.1 Deltaproteobacteria bacterium
GCCGAGGACGAGCGTCCGATGACCCGCCGCCCGCGCGAGTGCCGCGAGCAGCGCGTCGATCGATGCGAAGCGCTCGGCGGCGTTGACCGACGAGCCTCGCGCGATGACTTCACGCACCGCGCGCGGCACGTCCCCCCAGTGCACGTCCTCGAGCTGCTTCGGGCGACCGCGCCCCCCGCGGAGCGCCTCAGCCAGCGCGACGCAGAAGCTGAACTGATCGGCGCGCGCGTCGACGTTGCCATCGAGGTACTGCTCGGGTGCCATGTACCCCGGCGTGCCGAGCAACACGCCGGTGCGGGTCAGCGACAGCGCGAGCTCGGGGCTCGCCACCCCGGTGCCGGGATCGAGCCGCGCGAGCCCGAAGTCGGCGACCCGCGCGCGTCCTTCGCGATCGACGAGCACGTTGTCGGGCTTGAAGTCGCGGTGCACGAGCCCGGCGCGGTGTACGGCGGCGAGGCCCGCACCGACCTGCGCGAACATCGCGAGGACCTCGCGCCACGGCCGGCGCTGCACGCGGAGCCACGCCGCGAGCGTGACGCCGTCGACGAGCTCCATCGCGATGAACAGCCGGCCGCGATCGCTGCCGACCTCGTAGACGCGCAGCACGTTCGGATGCTCGAGCCGCGCCATCACCTGCGCCTCGCGCAGCAGGCGTGCGCGGTACGCGGGATGGTCGACGCCGCGCTTGACCACCTTGAGCGCGACCGGTCGCCCGAGATCCGCATCGCGCGCCGCGAGCACCGTCCCCATGCCGCCCTCGCCGAGCTTCTCGCGGATCACGAAGTGGCCGATCACCTGGCCCGCGGCGAGCTCGTCGGCGGTGTCCACGCGATCGCTCGCCGGAAGGTCGAGCGTGCCGTCGGGCCGCGGCGCGCCGTGCGACGCGCCGGCAAGCGGTGCGCTGCCGACCGTGTTCGCCGTCCCGAGCGAGCCGGCGGCGATGCGCTCGGGCGTCGCGGCCGGCATGTCGAGCGTCGAGTCGGTCCCGAGGTCATGCAGCACGAGCTGCCCCGGCGTGATCGGCGCGGCGATCGGATCATCTGCCCGGCCATCTGCCCGGTCATCTGCCCGGTCATCGGCACCGGGTCGCCGGTCATCGCGCGCCGTCATCGCCGCGCAATCCTAGCAGAGCCATTCCAGGTGACCGCCGCTTTCTCGGGTGATGAGGTAGCCTGCCCGCCATCATGCGCCCCGACGGACGACGTCCAGATCAGCTCCGCCCCCTCGAGATCATCGCGAACTACCAGAAGCACGCGGAGGGCTCGGCGCTGGTCAAGCTCGGCGACACCTGGGTGCTGTGCGCGGCGAGCGTCGAGCTCGGCGTGCCGGCGTGGATGAAGGGCAAGGGGACGGGCTGGCTGACCGCGGAGTACGCGATGCTGCCGCGGTCGACGCACACGCGCAGCAAGCGCGACCCGGGCGGGCGCGGCAAGGAGATCCAGCGGCTGATCGGACGCTCGCTGCGCGCCGCCGTCGATCTCGCGCACCTCGGCGAGCGCACGATCGCGGTCGACTGCGACGTGCTGTGCGCCGACGGCGGCACCCGCGTGGCCTCGGTCACCGGCGCGTGGATCGCGCTCGCGCTCGCGATCGGCAAGCTCGTGAAGTCCGGCGCGCTGCCCGATGCGCGTGCGCTGCGGCCGCCGGTCGCCGCGGTCTCGGTCGGCATCGTCGACGGCGAGGTCGTGCTCGACCTACCCTACATCGAGGACTCGAAGGCCGAGGTCGACATGAACGTCGTCGGCACCGAGGACGGCACGCTGATCGAGGTGCAAGGCACCGCCGAGAAGGGCACGTTCGATCGCAAGCAGCTCGACGCGATGCTCGATCTCGCGACCGCAGGCATCCGCGAGCTCACGGTTGCCCAGCGCCAGGTCGTCGCGGCATGGGCATGACCATGGCGAGCCGGCCGCTCGTGTTCGCGACCCGCAACGCGGGCAAGCTCGTCGAGCTCCGCCAGCTGTTGCCCGGCGTCGATGTCATCGATCTCGTCGAGGCCGCACGCCGCTGCGGCCGCGAGATCCCCGAGGTCATCGAGGATGCCGACACCTTCGCCGGCAACGCGATCAAGAAGGCGCGCGAGGTCTCGGCGGCCACCGGGCTCCCCGCGCTCGCCGACGACAGCGGCCTCGAGGTCGACGCCCTCGGCGGCGCGCCCGGCGTCTACAGCGCGCGCTACGCCGGCGTCACCGGCCACGCCGACGCGGCGAACAACGCGAAGCTGCTCGCCGCCCTCGCCGGCGTCC
>JACCTC010000209.1 GCA_013812655.1 Deltaproteobacteria bacterium
GGCGGAGCAGGCGGCGCTGCTCGCCTATCGCCGCGCGGTGATCGCCGCGCCCGACTCCGATGGTGCGCACGCGGCGCGGCGCGGGATCGTCGACCTCGCGGCCGCGAGCGGACAGTCCGCGAACACCTCGCGCGTCGCGCTCGTCGAGGCCGAGCAAGATCCCGAGGACGTCCTCGCGTGGGCGCGCGAGCTCGCCGCGACCGACACCGCCGAGGATGCGCGCGCGGCGTTCGATCTCGCGCGTGCACTCGGCGCCCCGCTCGACGAGCGAGACGTCCAGTTTCTCGACTGTCACCCGCCGCGCTGGATGGCATCCGACGAGGCCTACGCGAGCCCGCTCGACGATGCGACCCGCCGCGCACTGATCGACGACGACCGCGACGGCGCGCTCGGCGACTTGCTCGACCTGCTCGGCGAGGTGATGCCGCTCGTGTGCCCCGATGCGCGACGTGCGCTGGTCGATGCCGATCTGCTCGATGCCGTGCGGATCCCGGCGACGAGCGGCGGCGCTGCCACGGCGATCTATCCGCAGATCGCGAAGGCGCTCGGCGGCCCGCAGACGCTGCTCTACACCGTGGCGCGTCCGGCGGTCCCCGATCTCGCGGTGCTCCTCGCGGCGCCCCCTGTCATCGTGCTCGGCCCGCGGCTCGCGAGCACTCGCGCGAAGTCGCACGCCGATCCGGCGACCGAGCTCGCAGGTGATACCGCGCTGCGGTTCCAGCTCGGCCGCATGGTCGAGCTCGCGCGGCCGCGCCGGCTGTTCGCCGCGGGAACCGACGAGGACTCGTTCGCCTGCCTGGTCGCCGGGCTTCGTCACGCGTTCGGCCCGGCCCCAGGTGATCAGGTCGATGCCCGTGTCGATCGCGAGATCGCGAACGAGGGCGAGCGCCTGCGCGGCGCGTTGCCAGTGCAGCTGCGCCGGCGGATCACCGAGCGGCTCGCCGCGGCGTCCGCAAGCGAGCTCGATCCGGTCGCGTACATCGCCGCGTGCCGGCGCGCGGCCGATCGGGCCGGGCTCGTCGCGTGCGGTGACGTCGCCGTCGCGCTCGAGCTTGCGGGTGGACCGGACGCCGCACGCCACCTCGTCCAGCTCGCATCGACGCAGCGCTACCTCGCGGCTCGGCGGTCGATGCGCGTGCGGCACGTCGAGGACTCGACGCAGCCGTTCACGCGGTGAGCGCGGGTGAGCGGGCGAGCGACCGAAAGCTTGGCAAGCTACGCCGGCGACATGAGCGACGGATCGTCCGATGACGACGACGCGATCCTCGGCGTCGATGTCGACGCTGACAACGACGAGCTCCGACGGGCGTGGAATCTGATCGAATCGTGGTGAGCGGCGACCGCCGGTGTAGACTCGCGGCCATGACTCGACCCGCGATGTGGTTGCTCGTGGTGATCGTCATCGCGACCGCGTGCGACAAGGACAAGGGTGGCGACAAGCCAGACGAGGCCAAGGGCAGCAGCACCACCAGCCCGACGAGCCCGACGGCGAGCACATCGGGCGGCGACTCGCCACGCAAGGGCACGGTGTCGATGGCGTCGATCGTCGAGGGGACGATCGCGAAGCACGGTGGCGCGAGCACCAGCGGTCCGAAGTCCGGCACCACACAGCCCGACGCTGACACCACGAAGCCCGGTGGCACGATCGGCTCGACGATCGCGTCCATCGGCTCGTCGGACATCGGGATCACCGCGGGATCCGACACGACGCCGACGCCGACGCCGACGCCGACGCCCGGCACGACGACCGCCGCCGACGAGCTGAAGGTCGGCGATCGCGTCACCGCGATGTGGTCGAACGGCCGCTGGTACCCGGGCAAGATCGTCGCGATCAAGAACGGCGCCTACGACGTCAACTTCGACGACGGCGACAAGGGCCGCGGCATGCCCGCCTCGAAGGTGAAGAAGCGCAAGTCGAGCACGAGCACCGGCGGCGGCACCACGACACGCCGGCAGCCGGCCAACGATGGACCGTGCCCGGGACCGGGCTTGACCCGGCGCTGCAACGGCGTGTGCGTGAACATCCAGGAGAACAGCAACCACTGCGGCGGCTGCAACAACCGCTGCCCGAGCGGGAAGCGCTGCGATGGCCACATGTTCTGCCGCGACGCCGCAGGCAATCTGTAGCGGCCGGTAGCTGCTAGGCTGCGCCGCGTGACCCGGCTCCTCGGCCCCAGCACGATCGCGCTCGCGCTGGCGCTGGCGCTGGGCTCGGCCGACATCGCGACCGCCGCGCCATCGTCTTCTGCCGCCGCTACAACATCCGATGCGAAGCCCAAGGCCAAGGCCAAGACCAAGGCCAAGGCCAAGACCAAGGCCAAGCGCAAGCGATCTCGGCGGCCGCGCGTTCACAGCACCGTCGATGCGGTGACCACGCCAGCGTATCGCTACGGCGCGACGTCCGGCCCTGACTGCGAGGCCGAGCTCGTGAAGCGCGGGATCTCGTTCGTGTCGGAGCCGTCGCCCGGCGTGCTCGCGCCGGTTCGACTCACCGCGCCACTGCACGGCGTCACGTTCCGCACGAACCTGTCGGAGACCGCACGCGCCGTCACCCGGTGGGAGATCGCGGACTGCCGGCTGATCCTCGCGCTCGATGACTTCGCCGCGATCCTCGAGAGCCACGACATCGTCGAGGTCCGCCACTACTCGATGTATCGCCCACCCTCGAAGCGCTGGCCCGACGGCAAGATCGCCGGTCAGCACGCCGGGGCCCTCGCGCTCGACGCCGCGATCTTCATCGATCGCGACGGCAACAGGATCGACGTCGACGACGACTGGCACGGCCGGATCGGCGCGAAGACCTGCGGTCCCGATGCGCGGCCGCGCCGCGGGACGCCCGAGTCTCTCAAGCTACGCGAGCTACTGTGCGAGACCGCCGGCAAGCGCCTGTTCAACGTGATCCTGACGCCGAACCACAACCGCGGTCACAAGAACCACTTCCACCTCGAGGTCACCGCCGGCGTGCGGTGGTTCATCGTTGACTGACGCCAGGCCGCCGCTCGCGATCCTGTTCGATCTCGACGGCACGCTCGTCGACTCGCTCGAAGACATCGCGGTCGCGCTCGATCTCGCGCTCGCGGATCACGGCATCGCACGGCCGACCCGCGAGATGGTGCGAACGTGGATCGGAGGCGGTGCCCGCAACCTGATCGCGCACGCCGTCGAGCCAGCGCTCGTCGAGCCGGTGCTGGCGCGGTTCGGCGTCCACTATCGCGCCGCACCGCACGTCCACAGCCGACTCTACGCGGGCCTCGAGCCGGTGCTCGATCAGCTGGTGGCCGCCGGCATCCGGCTCGCGATCCTCAGCAACAAGCCGCACGATCTCACCGTGCCGATCGCGGCCGCCCTGCTCGGCCGCTGGCCATTCGAGATCGTCGCCGGCCAGCGCGCGGGCGTGCCGCTCAAGCCATCACCCGAGTCCGCCCTCGCGATCGCGAGCCTGCTCGGCGTGGCTCCAGCCGACTGCACGTTCGTCGGCGACTCGGCGATCGACATCCTGACGGCGCACGCCGCCGGCATGCGCGCGGTCGCGGTGACCTGGGGATTCCGGCCGCGCGCCGAGCTTGTCGACGCGAGCCCCGCCATCATCGTCGACGAGCCGGCGCAGCTCGCCGCCCTGCTTCGCTAAGCGCCCGATCACTTCGAGACCGGGAAGCCGCGCTTCTCGAGCAGCGCCTTGACGTCGGGATCGCGGCCGCGAAACTGACGATACGCCTCGGTGCGATCGGTCGTGTTGCCCGGTGCGAGGATGAACTTCCGCATCTTGTCGGCGGTCGGCGTGTGGAACACGTCGCCGGCCTCGCGAAACGCCTCGCGGGTATCGGCGTCCATCACCTCGGACCACAGGTAGCTGTAGTAGCCGGCGGAGTACGAGTCGCTGGTGAACAGGTGGTTGAACTGCGGCAGCCGGTGCCGCATCGCGACCTCCTTCGGCGCGCCGATCGCCGCGAGCGTCTCGCGCTCGAACGCGTCGACGTCGATCGACTCCGCCTTCATCGTGTGCAGCTTCATGTCGAGGATGGCCGACGTCAGGTACTCGACCGTGGTGTAGCCCTGGTTGAACCGCTTCGCGGCCTCGACCTTGTTGATCAGCGCCTGCGGCATCGGCTTCTTGGTCTTGTAGTGGAGGCCGAAGCGATCGAGCACCGGGCGCGTCAGCACCCACATCTCGTGGACCTGCGACGGATACTCGACGAAGTCGCGCGGCGTGCTCCCGAGGTTCGGATAGTTCACCTCGGAGAGCAGGCTGTGCAACGCGTGCCCGAACTCGTGGAACAGCGTCTGCGCGTCGTCGAGCGAGATCAGCACGGGCTCGCCCGGCGCGCCCTTCACGAAGTTGTTGTTGTTCGACGTGATCGTCGTCAGCCGCTTGCCGGTGAACGTCTCGTGGCCGCGGTACGTCGAGGCCCATGCGCCCGAGCGCTTCGCTGCCCGCGCGAAGTAGTCGCCGTAGAACAGGCCGCGGAACGCACCGGTCGCCTTGTCCTTGACCTCCCAGACCCGCATCTCGGGGTGGAACACCGGCACCTTGCCGGTGATCTCGATGAACGTCAGGCCATAGAGCTGCTCGGCCATCCAGAACGAGGCCTGCACCATGTTGTTCAGCTCGAAGTACGGCTTCAGCGCATCCTGATCGAGCGCGTACTTCGCCTTGCGAACCTTCTCGGCGTAATAGAGGTAGTCCCACGGCTCGATCGCGCCCTTCATGCCCTCGCGCTTTGCGACCTTCTGCATGTCGGCAACCTCCTCCTTCACGCGCGCCACTGCCGCCGGCCACACCTGGAGCATCAGCGCCTCGGCCCTGGCCGGGTCGACCGCCATCGTGTTGAACATCCGCCAGTGCGCGTGGGTCGCGTAGCCGAGCAGGGTCGCGCGCTCGGCGCGGAGCGCGACGATCCGTGCGATCAGCTTCTTGGTGTCGTTCGCGTCGCCGTTGTCACCACGCTTCTTGAACGCCCGCCACACTCGCTCGCGCAGGTCGCGCCGGCTCGACGACGTCAGGAACGGATCGACGCTCGACCGCGTGTTGACGACGACCGACTTGCCCGCGAGCTTGCGCTCGTCGGCGGCTGCCTTGTAGGAGGCGCGCAGCGACGCCGGCAGCCCGGCGAGGTCGGCGGGCTTGTCGAGCACGACCCACGTGTTCTCGTCGGCGAGGACCTTGTTGCCGAACTCGGTGAACAGCGTCGCGAGCTGCTGGTTGATGGTGCCGAGCTCGGCCTTCTGCTTCGCGTTCAGCTTCGCGCCCTTGTTGACGAACCGATCATGGGTCAGCTCGACGAGCCGCTTCTGCTCGGCAGTCAGGCCCGTGTCGCGGGCTGCGTACACGGCGGCGATCCGCGCGAACAGCTTGTCGTTGAACGTGATCGCGTCGTAGACGGCCGTGAGCTTCGGCGACCACTCGCGATCGACCGCCTGGACTTCGGGCGTGTTGAGGTTGCTCGTCATCACCGAGAACAGCGTCTCGGCGCGATCCTCGTGTCGACCGGCATCCTCGAGCGCCGCGACCGTGTTCGCGAACGTCGGCGGCTCTGGGTTCGTCGCGATCACGTCGATCTCGGCGGCGAGCAACGCGACGCCGGTCGTGAACGCCGGGGCGAACCCGTCGACCGTGACCTTGTCCCACGGCGGCACGCCGTCGTACGGGCCGCCCCAGTTCGCCAGCATGACGTTGGCGTCTGCCGCGGCGCGCAGGCGGGCGACCTCGGCCTTCGCCTTGGCATGTGCCAAGGCCATGGGGTTCACGGGCGGCGTCGGGATCGACTCCGTCCGATCGGGTGGTGGCGCCTCCATCTGCGGCTGCTGTGGAGCGGGGCCGGAGCTGCAGGCGAACAGGATCACGAGGACAAGGGCGGCGGAGCGACGCATGGCCCGCAGCTAACCACATCTCCGGCCGATCTCGGGACGTGGCGATGCCGCATCACGAATCGTCGGCCGGAGCGAAGCGGAGGCGAAGAACTAGCGATGAACGAACTAGCGATGAACTAGCGCTCGAGGAGCTTGCCGCGATCACCGACGTCGACGGTGATGGTCATCGTGGGGTTGCTGCTTGCGGCCTGCGTCGCTTCCTCGCGCGCGTGAAACGCCGCCCACCACGCGGTCGCCTCGGCCTCGGGCCAGTCGCCCGCTGGCGCGATCGCCCGGAGCTGCGCCGCGAGCGCCGCCGCCGATGGTCGCTCGGTCGGAATCTTCGAGAGGCAGCGCATGATCACGTCGTCGAGGATCGACGAGACATGGGTCGCGGTGGCCTGTGACGGCGGGACCGGCACGCTGCGCACGTGCTGGATACAGATATCGATCGCGGTCTTGCCCTCGAACACGCGCTTGCCGGTCAGCAGGAAGTAGCCGACCAGCCCGAGCGCGTACAGATCGGCCGCGGAGCCGAGCTGCTCGGGATCGGTGATCGCCTCGGGTGCGACGTACGACGGCGTACCGAGGATGACCTGCGTCGAGGTGCCGGTGTCCGTCGTGATCTCCTTGACGAGGCCGAAGTCGACGACCTTCGCGACGTCGACCATCGCGCCGCGCTCGCAGAGGATGATGTTCGCCGGCTTGATGTCGCGATGAATGATCTTGCTGGTGTGAGCCTCGTGGAGCGCGCCGCAGACCTGGACGAGGATGTTGATGACCCGATCGACGGGCTGGGCACCATGCGTGTGGACAAGCCGCTCGAGATCGACGCCGCCGAGGTACTCCATCGCGTAGTAGAAGATGCCGTCGGGACTGCGACCGTAGTCGAAGACGGCGACCGTGTTCGGGTGCGTCAGCTGGCTCATGTGCTGCACCTCGCGCTCGAAGCGGTCGAGCATGCCGGCGCCGACACGTTCGGGCAGCAGCAGCTTGATCGCGGTGGGCCGGCGCAGCAGCGCGTGTCGCGCGTGATAGACGACGCCCATCCCGCCCTCGCCGATCTTGCGATCGAGCGTGTACTGACCGAGCTGCATCGCCGCGGTCACGTGCTTGCGCAGCCCGTAGGTCGTCTGCGAGCCGGCCGCCGCGAGCGCGGCAACCACGAGCCCGATCAGGAACACGGCACAGACCAGCGCGGTAGCCGGCAGATCGAACTCCCCCTGCGTCGCGATCAGCGCCGCCGCGGGCACGTACGGCGCCATCGCGAGGCCCGATACCACGGCCGTTCGCGGCCCGCTGCTCGGCACCACGGTCGCGCGCGTCAGCACCATGAAGCAGCCGTACAGCACGCACGCGTACGGCGCCGGTCGAAAGTCTACCGAGAGGTACGAGGCGGCCGCGAGGATCACGCCGGTACCACCGGCGTAGAACGCGTCGATGCCGTTGAGCAGCGGCATCGCGAGCGGCCTGCGTACGAGGTAGCGCCGCCAGATCACCGCGAGGATCACGAGCCCGCAGCCGGCGAACGCGAAGATCGTGTCGTTGTTCGCCGGCTCGAGCGCCGGGTAGAGCCGGTACAGCAGCGTGAGGAACGCGAGCAGCGCGGTGAAGCTCCAGAACATCAGGCTCGAGAACACGACGAGCCGCGACTGTAGATACGCCCGCGCCTCCTCCTCGTTCGAAGCCGCTCGCCATGGCACGCGAACAGCCGCGCGCGCGCGCGAAGGCCTGGCGACCTGTTTCGCCTTCATCACGTCGTGCACCCTGAGCCCCGACGCGATCATCCCATGGCGCCGTCCTCAGGTGAACACGGGCGACTCGCGAGAAGCGGGCATCGCCTCGGCCGGCGCGGCCGCGCCGGCCCACGCCACCAGCCCGACCAGCTCGAGCCACGCGCCGGCCCACGTCAGCATTGCGCCGGGGAGCCACGTGCAGAACATGCCGAGCAGCGGGAACAGGAAGATGAACAGCATCACGCACGGCGCGCTGCACATCGCGACCAGCTCCTGCCCGCGCGAGCCGCGCGCGTACGTCCATAGCAGCAGCACCGCGAGCGGGATCGTGACCACGAGCCAGGTCAGCGCGAGCACCGCGAACGCGAGCACGAGCTGGGGCAGGACGCGGCGCAGCGACGGCGCGCACCGCCACAGCAGCGGCATCAGCCCGAACAGCGCGATCGGGATCATCAGCGCGGCGAGCCCGGACTCGAGCGGCGTCTCCTCGCGACCGTGGCAGTCGCGCAGCTGTGGCAGGAACAGGCAGCCGACCATCATTGCCGAGCCCGGCAGTGCGGTCGACCAGGCGAGGACATCGCGGAATCGACGGGGCATGCGGTCGAGAACAGCACCGCACGTACCACGCGGCCGCGTCGTCGCTGATGCAGGCGCCACCAGTGATCTGGCGGCGCTCGATGCGAGGTGGCGCGTGGATTACGCGGGCGCGCAGCCGCGATCGCGTCGCGCCATCACCACGGCACGCGACCTGGTTGTCGCGTTCGCGGCGCGCGAGCCGGCACTGCGCGCGGCTTCGAGCCGTGCCGCTACCGCTGGGACGGGCCTGCCAGCGCTGCATTCACCCGGCAAAATCCCAGCGTTGACAAGGCTCCCGGGTCGCCGCAAAGTCCCCGGGTTCCACGTTCGAGGTCCTCATGTTGCAGCTCTCGATGACCCGTCTCCGCTTCGGCCGCCTGTTCGGCCTCCTGCTCGCCATCGCGGCGATCGGCGCGTGCGATCGAAGCCCGACGCGCGATGCGTCGGTGCAGCCCGGCGTGTCTGCCGCGAAGGCAACGACCGCCGCTACCCCGACCCCGGCACCGGCACCGGCTGGCAAGACGTTCGGCGCGGGTGTGAAGCTCACCGAGACCACGGCGATCGACGCGATCCTCGCGGAGCCCGCGAAGTTCCACGGCAAGACCGTCCGCGTCGAGGGCATGATCACCGACGTCTGCCCGAAGCGCGGCTGCTGGCTCGAGCTCGCCGGTAGCGGCGCCGGTCAGAAGCTGCGGTTCAAGGTCACCGACGGCGAGATGGTGTTCCCGATGGATGCCAAGGGCCAGCGCGCGACCGCAGAGGGCATCGTCGCGGTCCGCGAGCTCTCGATCGAGGAATCGAAGCAGCACGCCGAGTACCAGGCCAAGGAGTACGGCATCGCGTACGACCCGGCGAGCATCACGAAGCCGACGAGCGTCGTGCGCATCGACGGCACCGGCGCCGTCCTCCAGTAGCGCGGATGCGCTGGCGCAAGCTGTTCCGGGCGCTCCACCGGGACATCGGCTACGTCGCGGTGTCGCTGACGATCGCCTACGCAATCTCGGGGATCGCTGTCAATCACATCGACGACTGGAACCCGAACTACAGCTACGCCGACGAGGCGTTCGACCTCGGGCCACTCCCCGCCGGCACGCTCGGCGAGCAGGAGGCGTTCGTGGTCACCAAGCTCGGCCTCGATCGCCGATCGGTGCGCGGCCACTTCCTCGAGACCGCGACCGAGTTGCGCGTGTTCCTCACCGATGGGCAGGAGGCACGCCTCGACGTCCGGACCGGCCGCGGCCGGCTCAAGTCGCTCGCGAAGCGAGCGGTGTTCTTCGAGGTCAACGCGCTGCACCTCAACAACCTCAAGGGCATCTGGACGTACATCGCGGACATCTTCGCGATCGCGCTCATGGTCCTCGCGATCACCGGGATGACGATGATGAAGGGCGACCGCGGATTCGCCGGTCGCGGCAAGTACTTCGTCGGTGCCGGCCTCCTGATCCCGATCGCGTTCGTCATCTACCTGTACAGCGCGTGACGGCGGTCGCACCGGCGGCTCGCGTTCTGGGGCACGCTGCCGTGATGAAGCGGCTCGCGCTCGTCACCGTGCTCACATCGGCGGCCGCGTGCGGAGGCACCGCGAGTGACGACGTGACCGGGCCGTACACCGGCGAGGTCCGGCGCTTCGTCGTCGATCGCATCACGGTCCCGCACGACTCCGAGCAGACGATGCGGTTCGGCGCCGACCTCGACGGCAATGGCACGCTCGATAACAAGCTCGGCCTCGTGACCGCGGTGCTGACGATGACGAACGACCTCAGCCTCGACGAGGCCGACATGATCGCGGCGGGTGCGCTCACCTCGATCGTCGAGATCCAGGCCGACGACCTCGCGGATGACGACAGCGTCGCCATCACGTACCGCGGTGCCGAGGGCGACGACGCGACGGTTGCCGGCGGTCGGCTCGTCGGTGGTGCGTTCCGCTCGAACCGAACGGCGACGACGCGTGCGCCCGGGCGCGCGGTGATCCGGCTGCCGGTCTTCACGAACGCCGATCCACTCGCGCTGCAGCTCGAGGGCATGGAGGTCGACCTCGATCCCGACGGGACCGGTGGCTACCACGCGATCATCCGCGGCGGCATCCGCGAGGACGTCGCGCGAATCGCGGCCTACGCCGGGCTCGTCCAGATGTTCGAGACCGAGCCCGAGCGGCACCTCGTGTTCCAGCGCCAGGTCGACGCCGACCACGACGGCACGATGTCGATGGCCGAGCTCGCCGACTCGGTGATCGCGCTGCTCGTCGTCGCTGATATCCAGCTGTTCGACGGAGCTCGCTACGCACCGCGCGCGATGCCGACCCGCAAGGACTCGGTGTCGATCGGCTTTGGCGTGCACCTCGTTCCGTGCGCGAGCGGCCGCTGCGTCGATGCCGCGCCCCGCAACGCGTGTCGCAACCGCGTGCGCGACGGCGCCGAGACCGACGTCGACTGCGGCGGTACCTGTCAGCCGTGTGCGGCGGCGAAGCGCTGCACGGTCCCGGCGGACTGCCAGACCGCGGCATGCACCGGCGGCACGTGTGCACCCGCGAGCTGTAGCAACGGCGTCCGCGATGGCTTCGAGAGCGACATCGACTGCGGCAGCGCGTGCGCCGCATGCGGGCTCGGTTCCGTCTGCGCAGCCGACTGGGACTGCACGAGCGACGCCTGTGATCACGGTGCGGCGAGCACCGGCCGCTGCGTCACGCCCTGATGTTTCACTTGTGACCTTCGCGGTCTACGGTCAAGTGTGACCTTCGCGGTCTACGGTCAAATCAGAACGGGATGTCGTCGTTGTCGCGGTTGCCGGCATCGCCCGGCCGGAAGTCGTAGTCGCGCGGGACGACGACCGCGTCGCGCGGATCGGCGCCGTCGCTCGAGCGGCCACGGCCGCGGCCCGCGCCCTGGTTCGCCGGCACGACCTTCCACACGTCGAGGCTGTTGAAGTACTTCACCTCGCCGGACGGGCTGCGCCACTCGCGGCCACGCAGGCTGAACTCGATCGTGACGTGATCGCCGACGCTCATTCCGTCGAGCTGCGAGCACCGATCGCCGGTGAGCTGAAATATCACCGTCTGTGGATACTTCGGGTTGTCGGTCATCTCGATCACGAACTCGCGCTTCGAGAACCGTTCGGACACCTGCTTCGTTTCGAAGATGGTGTGGAGCTTGCCAGTCGCTTCGATACCCATGTCACGCAGGCTACGCCCTGGGTCCGACATCGAAGCTCGATGGGTCGCCGCCGCGACGCCAGGGCGACGACAATATCCGGACAAAACGCGCCCGGAGCCGGTGCGCAGACGCCCTGACTGAGCCGTCACCGAGCGACGGGTGGACTTGGCGTTCTAGTCGCTATCCCGCGGACAAGGCTGGACAGTTCGTCGCGACGCATCCGGACGACGCCGTGCGCCGAACTGACGTGCGCAAAGACGCTCACCGACGCCTTCTGAGACGCCTGCTAGCTTTACCAATGGTGCGCCTCGTTGTTGTACTGACCCTGACGCTCCTGGTTGGTTGTCGCAGCGTGCAGTCGAGGACGGCGAACGAGCCCGTCGATGTCGAGGCGCTGCCCGAAGCAAACCGTCGGCTCACCGAGGGCGAGCGCGTGATCCTCGAGCCGATCTTTCGCGACGGCATCGACTACGAAGCGGTTCGCATCATCCACGCCGCGCATCCGTTCCAGCCCGCCGACACGTACATGGCACCGAACGGGCACATCTACGCTCCCGGCAGGCTGTATCGCGAGGACTGGGCCGCCCCCACGGTCTCGCCGGTCGCACGCGCCGAGCTCGTCCACGAGATGACCCACGTGTGGCAGCACGCGAACGGAGTCGACGTGATGGTGTATTGCCTCGAGGAGCTGCTGCATCACGGCGGCGATTACGACGCGACGTATCCGTACACGCTCGTCGAGGGCCGCGATCTCTCGGACTATGGTATCGAGCAGCAGGCGAGCATCCTCGAGGACCACTACCGGATCGCCGTCGAGGGACTCTACCCGGTCGAGCTCCAGAATCGCGACATCAGCCTCGCCGAGCGCCGCCGCCTGTTCTCCAGCGTGCTCGCGCGGTTTCAAGCCGACGCGCGATACGCACGCACCGCGCACGCGCGCTGACCGGATCCGATTAGTATCGGCGCATGGCCGATCCTGTCGTCGAAGTCACGACCAACCACGGTACGTTCGTCATCACGCTCGATCCGGCGCGCGCGCCAAAGAGCGTCGAGAACTTTCTCCGCTACGTCGACGCGAAGCACTACGACGGCACGGTGTTCCATCGCGTGATCCCGACCTTCATGGTTCAGGGCGGCGGCTTCGATCAGCAGCTCGAGAAGCGCTCCGTGCAGGCGGCGATCGCGAACGAGGCAGACATCAGCTCCCAGAAAGGTCTCAAGAACACTCGCGGCACGGTCGCGATGGCGCGCACCAGCGACCCGCACTCGGCGACCGCGCAGTTCTTCGTCAACGTCGCTGACAATGCGTTTCTCGATCACCAGGCGAAGGACGTCCACGGCTGGGGCTACGCGGTGTTCGGGCGGGTCACCGACGGCATGGACGTCGTCGATCAGATCAAGGCCGTGAAGACCGGCGCGCAGGGCCCGTTCGCGAAGGACGCGCCACTCACGCCGGTCGTGATCCAGCAGATCCGCCGGCGCTGAGCGCTCAGCGCTTCTCGGCCTCGGCGCGCCAGGTCAGCGTGCAGCCGCCGACCGAGGTCGAGCGAGCCTGGTGCGACCCGACGTGGCCGTGGCGGCGCGTGCAGCGCAGGCCTTCCCACAGCTCGTGGGTGCACATGACGAAGACGGGAGGGCGAGGGGGCTGGGTGGTCTGGGTCTGAAGCATGATCAACTCCGGCGTCGCGCACCACGTGCAAGACGCGTGATCAGGCTCGGCTCGCGAGACCTCGCGGACTTGCGATCACTGACGGTGCTTCTGCGCGTCGTCGCCGCGCACCGTGCGCGATTGCATGCCCCACGAAGCGAAGTCACCCATGGTGGTGGCAACTCGAGTAGCCACTAACGTCGCCCTCACGTCTCGGGATGTCAGAGGCTTTGACAGGCAACCCCGGCGGACCGAGCTGGCGTCGCATAGCGTGCTCGTCATGAACCTCGCGCGCTGGCTCGTAGTGCCGCTGCTCGTCGCATGTGGCGACAACTTCATCGACGATGGCGTCGAGGAGGAGCCCGAGCCACTCGCCGCGACGTGCAATGACAGCGCGCTGGTCGCGACACTCGCCGCGCTGCCGAGCGTCACCAAGGTCACCGAAGCCTCGTGCGGCGACTACGTCGAGAACCCGGCGCGCTGCTTCTCGATTGCGTTCGATCAACCGATCGACCACGCCGATCCCGCGAGCAAGCGCTTCACGCAGCAGCTGTGGCTGACCCACCGCGGATGCGATCGCCCGAACCTCATCGGCGACTGGGGCTACTCGCAGGACTACTTCTTCGATGACGAGCTCAGCGTGCTCTACGGGACCAACGCGCTGTGGGTCGAGCATCGCTACCAGGGTGCGTCGCTGCCGGCGACCGAGGACTGGAAGTGGGAGGCTCTGACGATCGAGAACGGCGCGACCGACCTCCATCGCATCATCGAGGCATTTCGCGGTCACTACCCGGGCAACTTCGTGTCGACCGGCGCGAGCAAGGGCGGCATCACCGCCACATATCACGCGTTCTTCTTTCGCGACGATCTCGACGGTTCGATCCCGTACGTCGCCCCGGCGTCGCGCGCGCCGATCGATCCGACGTACCAGCGCTACCTCGATCGCCATATGAGCTCGCCGTGCGCGCAGAACATTCGCGCTGCCCAGGTCGACGCGCTCACGACCCGCCGCGCGATGATGCTGCAGCGGCTCGCCGCGGTCGCACCCGGGCTCGAGCAGCTCTACCTCGAGTACATGACGAGCAGCTACGACTGGGGCTTCTGGCAGTACTACGGCGTCGGCTACTGCGGACAGGTCCCGGGCCCCGGCGCGAGCGACGACGCACTGTGGAGCTTCTTCGCGCGCGACTTCTTCGGCAATGCGGCGGCACCTGCCCGCGACGCGGAACGATCCGATGGCGCGCTGGTCTACGAATGGCTCAGCGAGCAGGGCTTCGCGCTGCAGTACGGCGTGCACGTCGCGCCACATCTATCGGCCGAGTTCAAGGCGTACACGATGGAGGAGAGCTTCCGCGAGGCTCACCCCGACGCCAACCTGCCACCTCACAGCGGCAGCGTCACCGCGCTGGTCCGGCGCTGGGTCGAGGAGCGCGCCCAGAACATGCTGCTGATCTACGGCGAGCTCGATCCGTGGAGCGGCGGCGCGATGGCGGAGCCCGCCCACCCGACCTCCGCACGGTTCTTCGTCCCGAACGCCACCCACGGCGCGTTCATCAGCGACCTGCCGCCCGCCGAGGAGGCCGCGGCCCTCGCGCACGCGACCCGGATGTTCGGTGCGCCGCCGAGGGCGCTGCGGCGCGAAGCCCGTGCCGCCGGCGCGAACCGCCAGCACATCATCGAGCAGCTCCACCGTCGCCAGCGCGCGGTCGCGACCGGCCTGTTGCTGCCTCGGTGAGTTAGCGCGCCGGCAGGGTCGCGAGCAGTTCGCGGGTCGCGCGCGCGATGTCCCGCGGCCTGGTCGCGTTCGCCGGAAACCGCTGGTGCGCGTGCCAGACGACGTCGCCGGTGCGGTTATCGACGAGCGTCATCTCGAGATACATGCGCGGCGAGCCGCGGCGTGGCAGCGCCTTGTCCTCGGAGTACGTCGGGCGGCGTGCCGCGATCGTGATGTGCGTCGATGACCGGCCGAACACGTCGACCAGCTCGCCGAGGTCCTCGACTTGCTTCGCGACCTCGGCGCCCGCGTGGATCATCACGTTGCCGGCACGCAACGCCGTGCGACCGATCGACACGGCCGCCCGCGCTACGCCCTTCGCGGCGGCACCACCAAGGCCGCCGAGCTTGCTGGCGTGCTTGCCGGCGATCATCGCGATCGCGATCACGCCGACGATCAACACCGCGACGAGCACGACGTTCGCGACCTTGTTCGCGCGCTGGCTCTCGACGCCGATGAAGCCCCAGCCACCGACGTAGAGCGTCGCGTCCGAGCCCGTGCGGGTGCCCAGCCGCACCGGCAGAAACGGAGCCGGCAGCACGTCGCCGGTGCCGACGGCGCTGCCATACGACGCGAGCGAATCGATGGTCGCGTGGACCTCTGGACCGGTCAGCGCGAGCGTGGCGATGCCGTCGTCGCCGACGTATGCGCCGCCCCAGTCCATCACCGCACCGACGCCATACCCGCGCTGGTAGAACGCCTCCGAGATCGAGCCGATGAGCTTGCCCTCGGCATCGGTCCGCGCCAGATCGGCATCCACGGCGACGCGCGGATCGGTCCAGACCTCGAGGTCAACCGGCAGGATGTCGATCGAGTAGAGCTTGGTCGTGCTCGCGCGCAGCTCGGGAGAGGTCACGGTGGTCACGCGCGGCCATTGCTTGCTGCCGCAGCCGCCGAGCAGAGCGGCGCAGGTGACGGCGGCGAGCACGCGTTGCATCCCGCGGAGCTACAGCAACCGACGTACCGGAAACGGTCGCCTGATTTCCGGGCCTTGCGCGACGTTTGCTGTTGCAACGCCGGCACACTGTGAGCGCCATCGTTGCCCCGACATTGCGCTGGCGCGGGATGACGACCAGCGTCCGTCGATCTCCACGAAGCCGAGTGCGCGTTCACGCCAATCGAAGCCCGATGTGGGCGCGCGGCCCACTGCCAACGTTGGCGCGCTGACGATCGATCACGAACGAGATGGTCGAATTCGGTGCCGCAAGACACGCGCGGATCACGGAAGTCGATCGAGCGCAGCTTCGGGTTGCAGGAACCGTCGGCGTTCGCTTTCATGGGAGACACGATGGTCCTGCGCAGCCTCGAAAGTTCTTCGCGTCTGCGCCCCATGGTGCTCGTGCGCGGCACCCTCGACGACCGGCCATGGGGCGCGACGCTCGCCGCGATCGGACTGTCGGGCCACACCGGTCAGCTCACGCTACGCGCCAAGGGCGACGGCAAGGTCGTCCACCAGCTCGCCTTCGCGCATGGCGCGCTCGTCGGCGCTACCTCACCGCACGCGGTCGATAGCCTGCAGCGCATCGCGCTGAGCAGCGGGCTCGTGGCACCAGCCAGCATCGCGGCGGCGACGCGGATCATCGGCCGCAGCGACGACGTCGATCGGTTCGCCGATGCGATCGGGCTCGGTCCGGCGCAGGTCCAGCAGTTCAAGAAGCGCGTGCTCGTGCAGCGCGCCGCGCGGACGTTCGCGGTCGAGCGCGGCGACTACACGGTCGACGAGCGCGTGAAGATCCCGGTGCTGGTTGGCGTCGAGGCCGACGTGCGCGCGGCGATCTATCTCGGCATTGGTAGATCTAACCTTTCCCCGTCGATAAACGGGTGCCAGCAAGACCCCCTTTCAAACCGTGCATGCGGATTTCCCGCACACGGCTTACGGGTGGTCTGGCGTGATGAGGCATTACGCAGCCTCCGGATACTGGACGGAGCCACTGAGGCGGATCAGTCCCAAAGCGTGGAAGTACGTCGGAGTCCAGCGTCTCGCCTCGCCGTGTTCGAGGTGACGCCCCTTGCGGTGGATCCGCAAGCGTTTGAGGCGCCGCCACACGTAGCCGTCGAGCGCGCTGAATTTATCCGCAGCATTGCCGGTGCGGAAGTATTGCCCCCAGCCACGCAGCACGGGATTGAGCGCGGCGATGACGTCGCGCGGGTCCTCGTGACAGCGTGGGCGTGGTGTCAGTTCCTTCACGCGCTGCCGGATCCGCTTCATGCTCTTCGTCGAAGGCCAGCGATGGAGAAAATAGAGGCGCTTGCCTCCATTGATCCACGC